>CAYOGJ010000011.1:0-10462 GCA_964403655.1 uncultured Candidatus Saccharibacteria bacterium
GTCGTTGGTCCAGCGCATTCAAATGGAGGTATTAGGTTCGATGGCATAGCTCAAAATTTAGTAACGAGTGGAGTGGCGAGTTATAACGATCCGGATCATACAGGTAACAATGAGTTTGGTGTTCATACTCATGTTAATGCTCCTCCTGGCAGCGGTGTTAATGATAATTTTAGAGCAAATGAAGCACCTCCCACCAACCCTGTGCCAAATAGGCCCGATGTATTCCTAGCTGGGAGGAGATTCCCAGTACCACTGGTTAGTTTTGCGGGTATTACATAAGATCTTACTAATTTGAAAAATTTGGCTCAGAATAATGGCAGATATTTTGCCTCATCAACCGCTCAAGGATATAGAGTTGTGTTTAATACTAATGATACCTATAGCGTTTATAGAGTCACGAATCAGAGGACTCTGCCTAATAATTGTACAAATACAGCTAACCAGACTGGTTGGGGTTCGTGGACAGCAAGTACAACGGTTCTTCTTGGTACTTATGCTAACCCAAACAATGGTGTGATTTATATGGAAGATCATGTTTGGGTAGAAGGGCAGATTGATACAGCTCGAATTACACTTGTCGCTGCAGCGACAAGTACAGGTGTGCAAAGGTCTATAACAATCAATAGCAATCTGCTGTACACAAATTATGATGGACAAGACGTCATATCCTTGATTGCTGAAAATAATATAAATGTTGGCCTGTATAGTCTCGATAGTCTTAGAATAGATGCAGCTCTAATAGCAAACAATGGAAGAATTGGGCGTTATTACTATGAATCAGATTGCGCTCCAAATAACGTAAGGAACACCATAACTCTTTACGGTATGATTGGTAGCTATCTAAGGTATGGATTTGCCTATGTTGATGGCACTGGCTATATAAACAGAAACCTTATTTATGACGGAAGTTTGCTTTATGCCCCTCCGCCATCCTTCCCTCTAACAACTAATACATACCAAATCGTCTCTTGGCAAGAGGTTGCAAGCGACTAACAAACAAAGGTTTTGTTATAATACTCGGATGAAATACATTCTTGTCGCTAACTGGAAGAACCACCCAAACACAATAGAGGAAGCAAGGGCGATAATATCTGGATTGTCTAAGCACAGGGATAAGTTTAAGAGGCTCCAAACACTCATTGCACCGCCAAACGCCTTTCTCGATGTAGTGAACAGTAAGGTTAAATCAATAGGTTTTCTAGCTTCACAGGATTTTTCAGTTTTACCTAAGGGCACTTACACCGGCGAGACCACTGTGGAGATGCTTAAGAGCTTTGGTGTTAAGGCATCAATAATCGGTCACAGTGAGAGGAGGAAGCTGGGCGAGACAAATTCACTGGTTTCAAAAAAGGTTTTAAGTGCTATCAAGGAAGGGGTGACTCCTATTGTTTGTATTGGAGAGGAGACCCACGATCAGGATGGTGGTTATTTTGAGGTATTAGACAATCAGATCAGGAGTTCCCTCGATGGGCTGAAGAAAAATGATGCCAAGAAGATTATTGTGGCCTATGAGCCAATTTGGGCCATCGGAAAGTCAGTCAAGGATGCAATGCAAGCGAGTGATCTCGGGCAAATGATTGTTTATATCAGAAAGGTTTTGACTGAAATGTTTGGTAGACAGACAGCAGACCAGATATCAATTATTTATGGTGGCTCGGTTGAGCCAGGTAACGCCAAGGAATTAATTAGTGCTGGAGCAGAAGGTTTTTTGGTTGGACATGCATCTTTGGTTCCCAAAAGTTTTGTAGAAATAGCTAAGGCCATTTTATCTAAATGAAATCAGTAAAAGATATCGGTGATGTGGTGGGTAAGAAAGTTCTGGTTAGAGTAGATTGGAATGTGCCAGTGGTGGATGGAGGGGTTAGGGACGATCTTCGCATCAAGAGGAGTTTGGAAACTATAAATTTTCTTGTTAATGCTGGAGCAATAGTGACATTGATGACTCACTTGGAACCAGAGGAGAGGACTGTAGAAATTTTGAAACCTTTCGCACCAGCCGGTGTCGAGATTTTGGAGAATTTGAGGCAAAACAAAGGAGAAAAGGAAAATTCTTTTGAGTTTGCACAGGCTTTAGCAGGCAACGCAGATTTTTATGTGAATGAAGCTTTCTCGGCTTCTCATCGAGAGCATGCTTCAATAGTTGGTGTACCCAAACTTCTGCCAAGTTTTGCTGGCATTAACTTTTTGAGTGAGGTTGAGAATCTCTCCAAATCTTTTAACCCGAAGCACCCATTTCTTTTCATCTTGGGTGGTGCAAAATTTGAGACAAAGATTCCTTTAGTCAAAAAATTTCAAGATATTGCCGATGACATTTTCGTAGCAGGGTTAAACGCTAAGCCAGCGTTTGAGATGGGGCTTGGTAATGATCCTAAGATCACCTTGCCAGTCGGGGATATATCCGCCCCAGACTTAACTCAGGAAAATTTGGACATTCTAAAATCGAAAATTAATCTTTCGGAGTTCATTGTCTGGAACGGCCCGCTTGGAAGATATGAAGATGGGTTGAAGGAGGGGACACTCAAGCTCGCGCAAATGCTCAGTGATTCTGGTAAGGAGGTCATAGTTGGAGGTGCAGACACTCTCGCGGCTATTAAGGAGCTAGGAATACTTGATAAATTTACCTTTGTCTCAAGTGGTGGTGGAGCGATGCTAGATTTTTTGGCCAATGGAACACTGCCTGGTATTGAGGCGCTAAGTTAGACTCTCGGACCTACGTCAGATATTGTTTGAGGTATAAGGTGGATGTGGGTGTGAGGAACATCCTTTCCAACTATACCTAGTCTTACATAGTCAGATTTGTATTGTTCCTTGAGTTTAAGAGCGACCACTTTAGCTGTTTTAAATAATTCATCATACAAATCATTAGGTAGATCAGTGAACCATCTATGATGTGACTTAGGCATAAGGAGTAGGTGACCCTTTGCCACCGGATTGATATCGAAGAAAGCTATAAATTTGTCGTCCTCATAAAAAGTATTTGATGGTATTTCCTTTCTACTAATTTTGCAAAAAATACAGTTCTCCATTCTAGTATGAGATGTTATCTATTAAGACGTTGTTTTGGTCAAAGAGAGAAATAGTCTCTTCTTCGTTTGACCACATCTCCCACGGCCGATGGAGATATACATACCAAGTTTTGCCCTCGAAGTTTTTGTCACCTATGTGGTTTGCTAGACACCCCTCATAACTAAAATGACTCTTAACATAAGCAATACACATGCTCGACAGGCCTGGTGTACCGTCTATGCAGTCACGACAAACCTCTCCGTCGTTGTCTCGACCGCCGTATTTGGGGGTATGACAGCTTCTCATTGAATCTATGTACCTCCTACAACTATTATCAAGCGATTCGTACCCGACCTCGTTTGAAGGCCTAATACAACTTTTTTCTAGTCCGCTTGGGAACTGGTATGTCTCCTCGAGATAGCCCGTGCAAGAGTTTTCCTTGAAACTATTTAAAACAAATGAGGTTAGGTTACCCGGCCCACCGGTGATCACTACTGCCTTTTCGCCACGATTAAGAACAATATTTTCTAAGTGACTCTTGCCGTCTGGTGAGACGATTTTTGTACCTTGAGGTATTACTCCAACATCGGAAGTATAGTGTAGGTATTGGCTACCTACAGCATAACTTCTAGCTGATTTACCATTTTCTAGACGATAACCTGTAATGTTTACTGGTTTTGAGCCGTTGTTCTCTATAACCACATATTCGCTCATCGGGTCGTTCTCATATTTGGCATTACCTCTTTCTACCCTTAGAGTTCCTGTGCCGCTACCTATTGAGGTGTAGCTAGTATCTTTAGAACTATTTTGGTTAGTTCCTCGGTTGCCGCCAATAGTTTGATCCCAGCCTGAGACGTCGAACCTAAGACTTTTGGGTATCAAAATAGCAAAAATGATTATACTTAGGGCAAAAAAGCTAAGTAGCCACTCAACGAAAGCTCCTTTCTCACCAGACTTCTTCATAAAGGGTATAATACCACGATGTCTTTCACGGAAATTCTCGATAGGCTGCTTGATCAAAGGGGTGTAGCTAATAATGAGAGAGAAGAATTTCTTACCCCTGATTACTCAAAACTTCATGACCCACTTCTACTCCCAGGAATGGAAAAGGCCAGAGATAGAGTATTGTGTGCAATAGAGAAACAGGAACGTATTTTTTTTTTTGGTGTTTATGATGCCGACGGCATACCTGGCGCGGTGGTGCTAAAAGATTTTTTTTCCAAGATTAAATATGCAAACGTTTCCTTTTATATACCTCATCGACATGATGAGGGGTTTGGATTAAACACGGATGCGGTAGATGAGGCTAATAGAAGAGGAGCTAAGCTAATTATTACTATAGATTGTGGAACAGCAGACATTAAGGAGGTTGGTCATGCCAACTCTCTTGGCATAGACGTCATCATCACTGACCATCACGAAGCAAATGAACTACCAGATGCATGTGCCGTTGTGAACCCTAAGATTAAGGGTAGTGAGTACCCATTCAAAGAACTCTGTGGTTCTGGTGTTGCGTATAAGCTAGTTCAGGCAATTTATATGAAGAATAATTTTGGGCTCGTGAGTGGGGTGGAGAAGTGGTCTCTAGATATGGTGGCCATAGCAACTTTGTCGGATATGGTGCCGCTTGTTGGGGAGAATAGAATTCTTTCTCATTTTGGCCTAAGTGTTTTGAGAAAGTCGCCTCGCCCGGGTATCCAAGCTCTTTGCAAGAAGCTTGGAATGGATCAGCGGTACTTAAACGAGGACGACATAGGTTTCATGATCACTCCTCGCATTAACGCAGCCTCTAGGATGGGTAAGCCCGAGGATGCTTTTAACCTACTTGCCACGAATGACCCTAGAGAGGCCGAAGAACTCGCAGCATATTTGGAGAAAATAAATAACGAAAGAAAGGGTATTGTGGCTGCGATAGTGAAGGATGCTAAGAAGCACCTGAGCGAGAGGGAGAGTGTTTCCGAGGTGATCGTTATCGGCAATCCAGAATGGCGACCAGCGCTCTTGGGTCTCGTCGCTAATTCATTGGTAGAAGAGTATGAGAGACCCGCTTTCGTGTGGGGTAGAGATGGTGACGATAAGCTAAAGGGCTCATGCAGGTCATACAATGGATATGACTTGTTTGAACTTATGAATTTGGTTAAGGACTCTTTTGAAGAATATGGTGGTCATGCTGGAGCTGGAGGCTTCTCACTCACACTCGAGAGTCTTACGACTTTGGAAAATAGGTTGTCTGAAGCGCTTTTGAAACTTGAGATGACTAAAGGCAAGACTCACGATAGTGTCGATATCGAAATAAAAGATGTGGGGGAGGGTCTGTATAGGATATTAAATCAGTTATCTCCTTTTGGCACAGGAAATGCAAAGCCAATTTTTAGAATTAATAACGCAGAGATCAAGTCAGTTAAGCAGTTCGGCAAAGCCAAGGATCACCTTGAGCTGACCCTGGCGCCAAATATCAAGGCCATCTCATTCTTCTCTACTCCTCAGAGCTTTAAGCTAGAAAGCCTAGAAGCCAAGAAGCTCTCCCTCGATGTTCACCTAGAAAAATCTTACTTCCGCGGCCGACCAGAGCTTCGCCTTAGGATTGTTGATATAATTCAGTGATAAAACAAATAGCATGATAACTATATTTACCGATGGGGCAGCAAGAGGGAATCCGGGAGCGGGTGGTTGGGGAGCTATTATTGCCAAAGAGTTTGAGGTGAGAGAGATTGGGGGCAAAGACCCTTATACAACGAACAACAAGATGGAGCTCACTGCAGCCATCGAGGCACTGAAGTCCTTAGAGTTTGGAGTAGAAGTAGAGCTCTATACTGACTCTGAGTATGTGATGAAGGGTATGACTGAGTGGGTCAAGAATTGGCAAAAGAACGGTTGGCGTACAGCCGCGAAGAAACCTGTAGAGAACCAAGATTTGTGGAAGGAGCGCGTGAGTGTGAGCGAGGGCAAAAATATCGCTTGGAGATATGTGGCTGGTCACTCTGGTAACGAGGCCAATGATAGGTGCGACGAGATAGCGACTAAGTACGCAGATCATTTATCCGTAGAACTATATGCAGGGAGTAGGGGTGAGTACCCAATCAGTCTCAAGGCCTAGTTTTAAGATCCTTTTAGCACTCTGGGGATTCGTCTTTGGAATTCTCTTTGCATCACTAATATCAACACCTCCGATTGTCTCAATGCTCATTGTATTTGTGGCACTAGCTATATATGTGTTGGATAGAAATGTTTTTATTTTAATAACCCTTGTTGCTCTAGCACTAGGAATATTAAGATACGAGATCAAAGACTTTCATGAGTTAATGCCAGCAGGGAATACTGGGATAGTGGTTTCCGAGCCAGAGAGTAGAGACAAAGACACTCGTTACACAGTTCTTACAAATACAAGCGAAAAAGTTTTGGTCACTGACGAGATCTTTAGCAAAGTGGAGTATGGAGATGAAGTTAAGTTTATCGGGAATCCTAAAACTCTTAAGCCCGGTGGTTACGCCAATTACTTGGCCAAAGACGACATCTTCTACACACTCGAGAGAGCGAAGGTAGAAATTATTTCACACAACAACGGTAATCCTGTTAAACACTTTCTCATCAAGCTTAAGGGTTATCTTACAGACAAGGTTAGAAGTATCTTGCCCGAGCCCGAAGCCAGTCTACTTTCTGGTCTAATAGTTTCAGGCAAGCAAGCGCTACCTAAAGATGTTCTTGAGAGCTTCAAAGATGCTGGAGTGGTACACATGGTCGTGCTCTCGGGTTACAACATCACCATCATCGCTGAGTTCTTGCTCGTCATCTTTGCCTTCTTTGGTTCTAGAGTATCTGGTTTAATCGCACTCGGTGGAGTAGTGCTCTTCACCATTATGTCAGGCGCACCAGCGACGGTGGTGAGAGGTGCCATCATGGTTTCACTCCTACTACTCGGAAGACTGATGAAACGGTCAGGTTCACCAGAGAGAATTCTTTTGTTCACAGGAGTTCTCATGCTCTTACATAACCCGAAGATCTTACTCTACGACCCATCATTCCAACTCTCTTTCCTCGCTGTCCTTGGACTAATATACGGTAGCCCTCTCGTCGAAAAGCTATTTGCTTCTCAGGGTCAAAAGGGAAACCTGCCTGCCGGCAAGGCAGGTTCGCGATCAATAACTCCTCTGCTTATAAATTTAGTTTCGACGACTCTCGCTACTCAAATATTTGTCCTTCCGCTTCTTTTGTATAGCATGGGCAACTTCTCACTCGTGTTTCTTTTCGCCAATATTCTTATCCTACCTATTCTCCCAATCGTCATGCTCATCGGGTTCGTCGGTACACTACTTTCATTCGTCTTTGGTGTCTTAGTTATGCCGATTAACTTCGTTACCCACCTGCTGCTCGCATACATCCTTAAGGTCGCAGAGTTCCTTGGTAACCTACCATTCGCGAGTTTAGAAATAGAAAACTTCCCCTTGTGGGGAAGTGTGATCACGTACATATTGATCTTCGGTTTGGTTCTACACAGATCTAAGTCTCTTAACAATCTCTCGAGCACTTAGGTTATCTACCACGGACCATCTAGTCACTCTACCGGCGATTTCCTTGCCGACTTGAATGATCTCAACGATTCTGCGGAAGCCATCAAACTTGTCATGAGCTTCCTGGTCGAGCACTTCCGAAGCAATCATGACGCTCCCTCTGTGACCAATGAGTGCTATGGCCAAGATATCGGCATCGTAGCCAGTGTCGGTCATGTGGAGGTAAGCCTTCTTGCTCTCCCTGATTGAGCGGAACTTCAGGCCTTTCACAATTAGTCTGGCCAGATCCCGACATTCTTTTCTGCTAGTGGATACATCGCCAAACAGGAACATTGGACACTCCTAAAAGGTTTTCTATCTGGATAATGACACTTAGTATCAATTTTGTCTATATCTTGGCGTTTTCGAGATTTTTCTCAACATTCTCCCAATTGAGGTTGGCGAAAAAGGCTTCAACATAATTCTTTTTCTCAGCGGGAGTGTAATCGAGGTAGTAGGAGTGCTCCCACATATCTAGAGCGAGTACTGGGGTGAGACCTCCGAGTTGGCCTAAATGTTGTTCGTCTACCCAAGACTGAATGAGCTGGTCTGTATGCTTGTCGTAGTAGACCATCGCCCAGCCGACTCCACGAGTGAGAGCAAGAGCCTTGAACTTCTCGAGATCAAACCCCATCTTGGCGAACTCACCATCTTCCCTCATTGGCTTAGCTCCACCGACAAAGTGCTCGAAGTAGATCTCGTGGTTACGCATGCCATTAAACTCAAAAGGGAAGCGTCGGTCGTAGCTTTCGCCCTCAAGTAGTGCGTTCGCATTCTTCACATAACCGGCATATAGTTTAAGGTGCTCTTCTATAGTCTTCTTCGAAATGCCTACTAGGTCTCCGATCTCAAATTTCTTTTCTTCAAATGTTTTCATGTTTAGCATTATAACAGTTTTGGTTTTTTCTAACTTGCTTGTTTGGTCTAGGGTTTACTCAAGTAGTTCTGGTGAACTCAGTGTCTACTTCCTCGATGTAGGGCAGGGTGACGCCATACTTATAGAGTCTCCGACTCAAGGCAGAGTGCTTATAGACGGTGGGCCAGACAGGAAAGTCTTAAGTGAACTGGGTGAGGTTCTACCGTTTGGTGACAGACGACTTGATGTGGTTATAGAGTCGCATCCAGATGCCGACCACATAGCGGGATTAGTGGAGGTTGTTAGACGTTTTGATGTGGGGAGCTTTGTCTCTACTGGCATGCGGTCAACTAATTCACTCGACGAAGCGCTCGATGAGGCAATAAAAGATAAAAAAATAAGCAGAATCGAGGCCAAAAGGGGTGTAAGCCTTGATTTGGGTGGGGGAGCAACTCTCTCGCTACTCTACCCTGGCGGAAGCATTGAGGGTCTCGAAACCAACGAGTCATCCATCGTGGCCAAACTTACTCTTGGTGAGACAGACTTTATCCTAACCGGTGATTCCACTAAGTTGGCTGAATATAAACTACTTTCTGTAAACAAGGTGATGCTAGATGCAGAGGTGATTCAGGTTGGACACCATGGTTCAGAGACTTCAACCTCTCTACTCTATGCTCAAGCTGTTAGTCCAGAGTATTCGGTAATATCCTTAGGCAAAAATAATCGCTATGGTCATCCACACAAGGTAACCTTAGATACCTTAAATAAAGTAAATACAAAAATATTAAATACTGCAGATGTCGGTAGAATAATTTTCAGAACAGACGGAGAGACCCTAGAGGTAGGGTATTAAATGATTCCTGCTTTCTTGAGTACTGAGTGGGCACCACGCTTGTTGATGGTTTTGATGGCACGAGTAGAAAGAGTAAGAGTGATGGTCTTCTTAAGCTCAGGCACATAAATGCGCTTCTTTTGGAGGTTTGGGTACTTCCTAACCATGCCTGTAGGGTTGAATTGGGTAGCACGAGTACGGTTGGAGTAACCTCCACCCATCTTTGAGCCCTTCTTTAATACTGGACAAACTTTTGCCATAGTGGGCATTACTCTAACATAATTGATATAATTCGCCAACAAGTATGGAATTTTTCTTCCAAATCGCAATATTGATCATGTCGATCGTCATTCACGAGGTGGCACATGGCTACGCTGCTAGGTTTTATGGCGACCTTACTGCTGAGTACGAGGGGAGACTCACTCTTAACCCCGTGAAGCACATAGACCCATTTGGATCTGTCTTCGTCCCGTTACTCTCTTATATGTTTGGAGGGTTCGTATTTGGTTGGGCAAAGCCAGTGCCTTACAATCCTTACAACCTGAAACCTGGTCGCTGGCCCGAGGCGTTTGTGGCCTTGGCTGGACCACTTAGTAACATTGGCTTAGCCGTGGTCTTTGGGCTAACTCTTCGTTTTGTGGGTAGTACTAGTGTTGGATTCGTGTCCATTACTGCGGCAATCGTTTATGTGAATATCCTTCTTGCAGTCTTTAACCTTATGCCTATACCTCCGCTCGATGGGTCTAAGCTCCTTTTTGCCCTATTTCCAGAGAAGATATACAAACTTAGAAGTTTTTTTGAGAGATATGGTCTATTCTTGGTACTCTTTTTTATCCTATTTGTCTGGCAGCTCATTGCCCCAGTCATTAGCATCCTCTTCGCATTCTTGACCGGTTTGTCTATATAAGATAGAGTATTGATCTCCGTTAGGGGTACCTGCCTAGAGCAGGAAGTTTTGTAAAATGTCTACCATAAATCAATTAGTTAAGAAGAGCCGCAACAAGCCAAAGAGAAAGTCTAAGGCTATTGCTTTGACGCGCGGTTTCAACACCATTAAGAACCGTCCAGTCTTCTTCAACTCACCATTTAAGCGTGGTGTATGCATCAAGGTGACTACCAAAACCCCTAAGAAACCTAACTCAGCTATTCGTAAGATCGCCCGTGTTCGACTCAGTAACGGTCAGGAAGTAACTGCCTACATCCCAGGAGAGGGTCACAACC
>CAYOGJ010000012.1:0-10231 GCA_964403655.1 uncultured Candidatus Saccharibacteria bacterium
CAATCTCGAGCTTTGTGTTTTTGAATATTTCTTTAGCGGCATTTGTTTGGCCCACTCCACCATCAATAACCACTACGTCTGGCATCCTCCACTCTGGATGGTTAAGTCTTCTTGAGAGAACTTCTTTCAAGTTATTTACATCATCGTTCTTGTCTATCTTGATGTTGAACTTCCGGTACTGACTCGGTGCTCGCTCGCCATCTTCTACCACCACCATCACCCCAACAGTGTCTTTGCCCGACAAGTCCGCAATGTCGTAAGCTTCGATGCGAACAACATTTTCATTATCTCCCCTTTCTTCGTCGCGCTTTATAAGCGCCATATCGTGAATATGCTCGAGAGCAAATAGAATTCTTTTCTGCTTTTCTGCCTCTTCAAACCTTTGTTCTTTAGCAAGAACTTTCATCTCCTTCTCAACATCCTTTATTAGATCTGCCTTCTTCCCACTAAAGAAGAGTTCTATCCTTCTCACCACCTTTCTGTACTCGGTCTTACTCATGAGCCCGGCACACACTCCGGGGCAAAGACCAATTTGCGCGTTGAAGCACTTCTTCTTCATGGTGCACTTCTCGTCCCTATAGGGGAATATCTTTCGAATTATTCTTAAAGCCTCTCTTAGCTCTCCTCCGTGTGGGAAGGGGCCGAAGTAATTCTTGATCTTCAAATTCTTCGAGATTTTGTTCCAGTGCTCAAGGTTCCTCGAGCGGACAACGAGTATCTGAGGGAAGTCCTCGTCAGTCACAACTACCGTGTTGAAGCTCTTGTTGTCTTTGTCTCTTGAGTTGTAGGGAGGCTTCCACTGCTTAATCTGAGCAGCTTCGAGCATCAAGGCCTCTAACACAGAGTCTGTGGGGGTGAAGTCTATACTCTTTGCCTCCTCAACCATTTTGACCAAGAGTGGCCCACGAGTCTTGTATAAATCTTTGGAGAAGTAGCTCTTTACCCTATCTTTGAGAGATGTAGCCTTGCCTACATAAAGAATTTCCTTTCTCGGTCCGAGGAAGAAGTAGACTCCAGGTGAGTCTGGGAGCTTTGCGGATTTATACCCTTGACTATTCATATATTCCATTCTACTATATTTCCAGACCCTGAACAAACAGGAGGCAGCGATGTCATCTAAGTGGAGCGAGACCCTCATCGAAGCAAAGATGCGGGAGATGAGGGAGGCCCTCGACAATATAAACGCCATGGGCCAGTCTGCGGATGCTATCAGCGTCTCGGACAGCACTCTCCGTCAGCTCGCCTTGAAGGAGCTCGAGCGAATCTATAAACGGGACATTGGGGACGGTCCGAGCGGCTTGCTTGTGAACTTCGGCAAGACGGTCGAAAGGATTCTCTCTGGTCCTCCTCCCGCCAAGGAGTGGGGTGGTCGTCGAGTCGACTTCGCCGGCATGACGGAGAACACCGAGCCCGAATTCCTGATGGGTCTCTGAGTCCGACGGGAGTAGCAACTGATGCTACTCCTTTTTCTTTCTTTATGTATAATCGACTCCAGAACCACTCAATCGGAGAACGACCAAATGGGACTCAAAGTTATCAGAAAACCAAAGACTCCCTCGAAAGAAAGCACCGAAAGAAAGTCAGGTTTGAGCAAGGAGACGAGGGAGCACCTCAAGAGGTTGAATCCCGGTCTCCGCAAGGAACCCTGGAAGAAGTAGCAGCGCACTAACTAGTGCGCTTTTTCATTCATTATGTATAATCGTCTGGGACCAATCACCGGAGGCGACGATGCCGAGTAAGAAGAAGTATCGTAAGAGGAATACTGGCACTCTCGGTCGTAAAAAGGTTCGAGGCAAGAAGTTGAAGAATCTTCAGATGAGTGACCATTACCACAACGGGAAGTACTATGACTGGAAGGTGAACACGCCTTCTCGACTTAGTAGAGCTGTGTGGAATCAGAAGAAGAGATGGCAGCGCACTATGTAGTGCGCTTTTTCTTTCTCAAAAGTCTTCGGAGATAATCCCCTGTGTGAGTGTCAGTATTAGCCACCTCTTCCGGAGTGCCCTTAGCCACAAGTTTGCCTCCGCCGTCTCCACCCTCAGGACCAATGTCTATAACATAGTCAGAGCTCTTTATAAGATCTAGGTTGTGCTCAATTACCAAAACAGTATTCCCTTTCTCTACCAACTTCTGGAGAATTTCTATAAGCTTCTTAACGTCCTCATAGTGCAAACCGATTGTAGGTTCGTCCAAGATATAAATTGTTTTAGCTAAATGTGGTCGATATAGCTCTGAAGCAATCTTCACCCTCTGCGCCTCTCCGCCAGAAAGAGTGGTCGCAGATTGTCCCAATTTCAAATATCCAAGACCTACATCGCCCAAAGTTTTGAGTCTGTCGTAGATAGCAGGAATATCCTCGAAGAAGTTGATGGCTTCCTCAATGGTCATCTCGAGCACATCGTAGATACTCTTCTTCTTGTACTTCACCTCCAAGGTATCCTTCATGAACCGCTTACCTTGGCAGACATCACAAGGCACATAGACAGTCGGTAAGAAGTGCATCTCAACCTCTATAAGGCCATTACCCTGGCAGGTCTCACATCTGCCTCCCTTCACATTGAAGGAGAAGCGGTTCGCCTTCCACCCCCTAGCTCTTGCTTCCTCAGAGGTTGCAAACATATCGCGGATGAAGGTGAAGGCTCCTGTGTATGTAGCTGGGTTTGACCTCGGAGTTCTGCCGATTGGCGACTGGTCTATGAGTATTGCTCTTGAGACATACTCACTGCCGGTGAAGCTCTGTGCATTGTAGGTTTCTGCACTTCTATACTTCTTCTCCAGTCTGGCTTGAAGATTTTTGTATAATATTTCATATACAAATGAAGACTTGCCTGATCCCGAAACCCCAGTGACTGAAATCAGTTTGCCCAGAGGTACATCGACATTCATATGTTTGATGTTGAAGATGTTGCCTCCACGAATTTGGATCACACCCTTCTCACTCTCACGCCTCTTCTCTGGAATCTCTATCTCAGTCTCGCCGCGGAGATAAGAGAGTGTGAGAGAGCCTGATGTATTCTTCTTTGCTGTTAGGAGCTCCTCAAGGTCACCAGAGACCACAACCTCACCACCGTGTCTGCCTGCTCCAGGACCGATGTCTACAATGTAATCAGAGGCATAAATGGTGTCTTCGTCATGCTCAACGATGATAATGGTATTGCCCAAGTCACGAAGGTTGACCAGAGTTTTAATAAGTCTGTCGTTGTCTCTCGCATGAAGCCCAATTGTTGGCTCGTCCAAAACATAGAGTGCTCCAACTAATCCTGAGCCAAGTTGTGATGCAAGGCGAATACGTTGTGCCTCACCGCCCGAGAGAGTATGAGCGCGACGATTGAGTGAGAGGTATTCGATGCCAACATTCAACATGAAATCGAGTCGAGCCTCGATCTCTTTTGTAACTACCTTAGAAATACTTTTCTCCCTTGTGGTTAATTTGATTTTCTTAAAGAACTCGTCACAATCCTTAATAGAAAAGGCTGTGATGTCGACAATGTTCTTGCCACCAATCATGACATTCAGAGCCTCTTCACGAAGTCTCATACCCTTACATTTTGGGCAAGGCTCTGTGCCGAAGAAGTACTTTGTTCCAAGACCATTACACTCAGGGCACGCACCGTATGGCGAGTTGAAGGAGAAGAGTCTTGGCTCTATCTCAGGGAAGGAGAACCCATCATGAGGACATGACCATTTAGCCGACATTAAAAACTCTGTGTTATCGGGCTCCTTTCTGTCCTTACCCTTTTGTTCATCGGCCAAATCGCGGAAACGAAGCACCACTAAACCTTCTGACTCATGAACAGCTTTCTCTACTGCTTCACTCAATCTTTCGTTAGCTGACTTAGAATCACCTTCGAAATCTCCTAGACTTATCGCATCCACAAGAACCGAGATGCTGTGAGTCTTAGTCTTAGTCAGTTCTATCCTCTCCCTAAGATTATGCCTTTTGCCATCTACGAGCACTTCAATGTAACCCTTACCGAGTAGGTCATAGAGCAACTGGTAGTACTCACCTTTGCGGCCTCGCACCACAGGTGAGAATATCTCTGCATAAACTGGCAAATCAATTTTTTTACCCTTAGTGATAGTCTTAGCCTTATCATTGATCTTCTCTAAGATAAAATTCTTGATCTCTTCATTAGAAAGCTTTTGAATCTCTCTACCGCACACGAGGCAGTGAGGGCGACCTATACGTGCATAAAGAATGCGAAGATAGTCGTAAATCTCAGTAATAGTGGCGACAGTCGAGCGAGGGTTGTTGGAACGACTCTTTTGGTCAATGGAAATTGCTGGAGAGAGACCAATGATCTCGTCTACGTCTGGCTTCTGCATCTGGTGCAAGAATTGGCGCGCGTAAGAAGAGAGCGATTCGACATAGCGCCTCTGCCCCTCTGCGAAAATAGTGTCGAAAGCGAGTGATGACTTACCTGACCCCGAAAGACCAGTAAAGACCACCATCTTGTTCCTCGGCATCTCAACCGTAATGTTCTTAAGGTTGTGAGTACGAGCACCTCTGACTACAATCTTCCCATCTGTATCGTTTTTTTTGTCTTTATTCATAGAAGCTAGCCCCTCGCTTGGCGCATAGGGGTAGATATAAGCATCTTAACATGTGCACAAATCTTTTGACACTGAGTTTAGTAGGTATACTCTTAAACTAGAGTTGTACAAAGTTGGCCTCTCGCAACCACGGTGTCTTTATGTCACCAAGTGCTCGTAGACGGAAGTCTTGCGAAAGCAAGATTAAACACTCAACCCGCGGTTCAGCCTGGAGCCATGCAAGAAGGCTGGGTAATGGTAACAAGTGTTACCCGTGTGGGTATTGTGGTGGATTCCATGTTGGTCACCCTACCAGTGATCCATGTCTGCGAGGTAAGAAGCGTCGAAAGGCTGTGGGGCGATTCAGTGGCAAGAAAGCTAGATTCACACGAGCTGCCTAGACTAGGCAGCCTTTTTCTTGCCTTTTTCTCTCACTGTACGACCTTCTAGAACTCTTATCTCATCACGAATGATTGCCGCTGTCTCGAAGTCTAGGTCGTGTACCGCCTGCTCCATTTCCTTCATCTTATCTTTGATAAATTTCTTTGGATTCTTCTCAAACAATTTCGCATCTGTGCTGAGTAGTTCATTAACCGCTTGGCCATGCTCTCGCTCTAAGGTGTCAGTGATATCCTTAATTTTTTTCATAATAGTTTTCGGTGTGATGCCGTGTTTCTTATTGTATTCGAGTTGTATGGCGCGTCTCCTGTTGGTCTCTCCAATAGCTCGCTCAATAGAGCCAGTAATGTTGTCGGCGTAGAGGTACACCTTGCCATCCACATTCCTCGCGGCGCGCCCGATGATTTGAATGAGAGAGGTGTCGGACCTCAAGAAACCTTCTTTGTCGGCATCCAAAATGCCGATGAAAGTCACCTCGGGTAAGTCCAAACCCTCTCGGAGCAAATTCACTCCCACGAGCACATCAAACTCTCCTCGTCTAAAGGCGGTAAGAATCTCAATACGCTCGATGGTCTTTATGTCACTATGTAGGTAACTCGCTTTAATCTTCTTCTCTTTGAGATATTCCGAAAGGTCTTCTGCCATACGCTTGGTGAGAGTGGTTGCTATAGCTCTGCCACCCTTCTCTATCACTTTCTCAGCTTCCTCTATGAAATCGAATATTTGACCCTTGTACTCACCTCTTTCTTGAATTGGTTTAATGGTTACAACTGGATCGATCAAACCAGTTGGACGAATGACCTGTTCAACTATTTGAACAGAGTTTTCCTTCTCAAAATTACTTGGTGTTGCTGAGGTAAAGATGACTTGCCCCACTCTCTCCTTAAACTCCTCAATGGTCAGCGGTCTGTTGTCCTTGGCACTAGGTAGTCTAAAGCCATGCTCTACCAAAGTCTTCTTCCTCGCTTGGTCTCCAGCGTGCATACCACCAATTTGAGGTAAGGTTACATGCGACTCGTCGATAATGGTGAGGAAGTCTGGTGTGCCATCTGCCTTGTGAGGAAAATACGATAGCAAGGTGTCTGGTGCATCACCAGGCTTTCTATCAGAGAAATGGCGTGAGTAATTCTCTATTCCACTCGTATAGCCAATCTCTCTGATCATCGCTAAGTCGTAAGTAGTGCGACGCTTGAGTCTCTCTGCTTCCAAAATTTTCCCTTCTTTATTAAATTGCTTGAGTTGCTCATCTAGCTCGTGCTTAATGCTGAGTAATGCACGCTTAGCTTGGTCGTCATCGGTAATGAAGTGCTTTGCAGGAAAGAGGAAGTAGAACTTGGGCTCCGCAACAATGGTTTGAGAGACAGCATCAATTCTTTTGATACTACTTATTTTATTATCAGCAATCTCTATCCTGTAGATCATTCTCTCGCCAGTAGGCATGATCTCGATAGAGTTACCTAGTGCACGAAATGTACCCGGCTTCACATCGGAGTTAGTACGAGAAAAGTGAATGCGGATAAGTTCGCGAATGAAGTCTGCTCTACTAATATTCATCCCGACTTCGAGCTTCATGTTGACCTTCTCATACTCCTCTGGACTTCCCAAGCCATAGATGCACGATACCGAAGCGACGATGATTACATCCTTGCGCGTGAGCAAGGCTTGAGTGGTGGCATGACGAAGTCGATCAATTTCTTCATTGATCATGGCCTCCTTCTCTATATAGGTATCTGTCACGGGCATATACGCCTCTGGCTGATAGTAGTCGTAGTAGGAGACGAAGTAGTGCACCGCATTCTCTGGGAAGAACTCTCTGTACTCTTGTGCAAGTTGTGCAGCAAGAGTCTTGTTGTGCGCGATGACGAGAGTAGGCTTACCAATGTTTTGGATAACATTCGCTGCGGTAAAGGTCTTACCTGAGCCAGTAACACCAAGAAGGGTCTGATACTTGTGACCCTTCTTTACCCCCTCTGTGAGCTCTTTGATGGCCTTAGGCTGATCCCCCGCCGGCTCCCACTCCCTTTTGATCTTGAATCCTGACATTTAGAGACTACTATACCACAACTTGACAAAATCAGTATTTTGTGTATATAATCGTGGTAGAAAGTCCACATCCAGACATTACAACGAGGGTCTATGCCTCTCCGTACCACGAATGACCCAGGTCTACGGGCCCATGACATCGCAGAGGGTGTTGCCAACAGGCAGTACAAGCAGGATGGAGATCCGAGTGCCTTCTTTGAGAATTACAGAGAAGAACTCGATTCAGCCATCCACGTGCTGCCTCCAGCAGTGCCAAGGGAAACAGATGATAAGATCGGTTATTGGCTCGAATCCAGTATGAAGGATTGCAAAGCCGGTACCTGCAACTGCCCAATGCACTAACCACCGCCCGTCGGAGCCGCCCAGCTCCACGGGCGGTTTTCTTTTATAAAGTTATTCCCAGTTTTCATCCAAGGAGTCTCCCTGTCGTTTAATTTAGGCCTAAATTACAGTTTTTAATAGAAAACCGCACCATTTCTGGTGCGTAAGATATTGTTCACTCCCATGTTGGGAGACTTTTTTGTGGGGCCTGATCCTCAATGGACCAGACCCACATCCCCGTATGTTCACTACGCCTACCGGGCCCTCGGCGGAGCTAAGACCACGAGTCTTTTGTGGTCAAAATTAATATATCTCTATTTTAAATATTTTGAAAGAAACACATTTTTAAACTCTCGAAAGTTGTTGTCGAGGATTGCTTGGCGGGCGCGTTTGACCAGATTGATGATGAAGTAGAGGTTGTGTATCGAGCCGAGTGTACCACCCAGCATTTCGTGAGTACGGAAGAGGTGACAGAGATACGCGCGAGAATAGTTTTTACAAACATAACATCCGCACTCTGAGTCTAGAGTATTCGTATCATCTCTAAATTCTGCATTTCTAATATTTACTTTTCCTTTGTGTGTATACAAAGTTCCTCCTCTACCGTTACGAGTTGGTGCCACGCAGTCGAAGAGGTCCACACCGTTTTCTATACCCATTAGCAAATCCTCTGGTTCGCCGATACCCAAGAGATGCCTTGGCTTCTCCTCTGGTAATATTTCATTCACCCACTTCACTGCAGTCTCCATATCCTCCTTAGCAAATGAACCACCAATACCGAAACCATCAAACTCAAGTCCTCCAATAAATTCTGCAGACTTCTTCCTCAAACTTTCTTCCCTACCTCCTTGGACAATGCCAAAAAGTGCTTGAGTCTCGGCATTGGGTTTCGACTTATGATATTCCAAACTCTTTTTTGCCCATCTATGGGTCCTATCTAGTGCCTCCTCCTGATACGCAAAGGTTTCAGACGGTGAGGTGCACTCATCGAAGGCGAAGATGATGTCGGCACCAATATGATGTTGAATGTCGATAGATTTCTCCGGAGTAATGTAATGTAGCGAGCCGTCGTGATGCGATCGAAAGGAGACCCCATCTGCACCAATCTTTGCCAAACTCGGTGCCTCACCCTCTAGCGAGCGCTCTTCTAGCATTTGCCTAGGGTCGGTAATGCTAACTACTTTAGAAAGTTCTTTACCATACGCAGCACCGAGAGAGAATACTTGGAACCCTCCAGAGTCTGTCATGGTTGGGCCTGACCAATTCATAAATTTATGTAACCCACCAAACTTCTGCATTCTCTCAGGACCTGGGTCTAAGTAGAGATGATATGTGTTTGCTAACACTACCTCTGCGCCCAATTCTAGGAGTTGCTCGGGTGTAATAGCCTTCACTGTTGCTTTGGTACCAACTGAGACGAATGCGGGGGTATTAATCTTCCCGTGCGGGGTCTCTATTACTCCTGCACGACCAAGGGCACCCTCGATCTTCTTTGATATCTCAAACTTAAGTGGTGCCATTACCGCTTAGTAATAATAGACTTCTTATAAACATCCAAATGTTCAAGTGCCACTCCTGTGCCTTTTGCCACACAATATAGAGCCTCTTTAGCGAGCACGGCCTTAACCCCAGTACGTCTGAGCACTAGCTCTGGGAAATTTCTGAGTTGTGAGGACCCGCCGGTCATGATTATACCCTTGTCGATAATGTCTGAAGAAAGCTCTGGAGGAGTATTTTGAAATACATCCTTAATGGCTCCAATCATGTCTCTAAGTTCCTTTGAAATCGCCTTAGTGATCTCATTACTCTTTAGCTCTATTGTTCTAGGAAGTCCAAGAATAGAGTCTCGACCCTTTACTTGCATCGTGAGTTCTTCGTCTTGAGGCAAAATAGTAGCGCTACCTATCTTGATCTTGATCTCCTCGGCAGTCTTGTCACCAATTGAGAGGTTGTGAGTACGCTTAATATAGTCTTGTATGGCTCCGTCCACCTTGTTCCCAGCACATTTAACAGAAGTTGATGCAACGATACCACCAAGCGAGATCACTGCCACATCGGTCGTCCCACCACCAATATCTACAATCATGTGCCCAGCAGCTTCTTGTATAGGTATTCCAGCTCCAATGGCAGCCAATATCGGTTCCTTAACCACATAGGCATTCTTGGCACCCGCTTTAAGAGTAGCTTCTATTACAGCTCTTCTCTCTGTAGATGTTACGCCTGCTGGCACTGAGACCAAGACATCGGGTTTAAAAATATTCCACTTTCCAAGTGCTTTATTGATGTAATAACGAAGCATCGCCTCTGTCACTCTATAGTCCGCTATAACCCCGTCCTTCATTGGTCTATAGGCAACAATATCCTCGGGAGTTCTGCCCACCATAGTTTTAGCCTCAGCTCCGATTGCCAGAATTTTGTTGTCCGACATTGACACCGCCACCACAGATGGTTCATTGAGAATGATCCCCTTCCCAGGGACAAAAACCAAAATATTCGTGGTTCCTAGGTCAATACCGAGCTTCTTCTGGAGACTGATCATGGGCACAATAATAGCTCCTCCGCTATAATGAGGCAATGAAGGTCGTAGAGGTTGTACCGATTGTTAAAGGCTTTCCCCGAGAGACCCTCTCCTACTTTAGTAAGGAGAGTTTCGCCCCAGGCAGCTTCGTCAAGATTCCACTTAAGAATGGATCTATTCTTGGCATAGTCGAGAGCTCCGTAGATGTGAAGCAAAAGAAGAGTTTAATAAGAAACGCCAGCTTCCAGCTTAAGAAGATTACCCTTGCTCCCAAGCAAGCTCTCTCAAAGGGATTCATGTCGGCAGTAGGAGAGACTGCAAAATTCTATGCAACAAGCTCAGGGAGTGTTCTTGGTACCATTCTAACTAAATTCTATTTAGATAACTTACAGTTTCTTAAAAAGAGCTCTAGAAGT
>CAYOGJ010000013.1:0-9480 GCA_964403655.1 uncultured Candidatus Saccharibacteria bacterium
GTCGCAAATGTACAGCACCACTCTTCGCCACGGTCAAAGCCGGGTTCTCTAGTGCATGATGAGAGCGCCTGTTTTTAGTATGCGCCCTTGTGTGTCTCATTCGTACAACCATAGGGCCATATTACCAGCTTTTAAGAAAAAGAAAAGCCCACCTACTCCTGACCAATATGTCTGGAGGGCGGGCTCAAAACAAGCTTAGTTCGATTCCTTCACCACAATGATTGAGAATTCATTGGCACGATCGATGACAAGGCCGAATGGGCCGATACTCCAGAAAATGAACCTGTGAGTACCAAGTGACTTCTCCTCGCCACTTTCAGCGATGAGGAAGAATTCTTCGTCACGCTCGATGACAAGGCCGAATGGGCCGATACTCCAAGAGTGGTTCTTGTGAGTACCGAGCGACCTCTGCTCACCACTTTCGGCGATGAGGAAGAATTCTTCATCACGCTCGATGACAAGGCCGAATGGGCCAACATCCCAATCAGTAAAGCTATGAATACCAAGCCGCTTCTCCTCGCCACTTTCGGCGATGAGGAAGAATTCTTCATCACGCTCGATGACAAGGTCGAATGGGCCAAAGTTCCAAGAGTGGTTCTTGTGAATACCGAGCGACTTCTGCTCACCACTTTCAGTGATGAGAAAGAATTCTTCATCACGCTCGATGACAAGGCCGAATGGGCCAACGTTCCAATCAAGGCACTCGTGAGTACCGAGCGACTTCTCCTCGCCACCTTCAGTGATGAGGAAGAATTCGTTACCTCTTTTCAAAACGATACCGAATGAACCAACATGCCAATCATGATTCTCATGAATGCCGAGCTCGATAACCGAACCCGTCACCGCCTTCCCAAGAAGCTCTTGGAAGGTTCCTTCGACATACATGCACATCCGCATTTGTTTCTCCAATTTAGGAGGGTGAATGGTTCAAAATCTAATTTGCACATTAAAACTTTCATGACACTTTGTCAATATAAAGAAAAGCCCCGCACATAGAGTCGCGGGACTCCTCGTGCGGGACTAAGCAGCCCTCTCAACTCTCTCGATCGCCCTGATGAAGGCGCTCTGATGCGACTTGTAGAGCACATGCGCCAGCTTATGGCGGTTCATCCACTTCGGCTCACTCATCCAATCGAGGTCTACCGTCTTCTCCTCGGTTCGGATCTCACCCTCGAGCATCTCGAACGGGATGAGGTAGAAGACCTTGAAGTGGCCTGGGAGGGTCTCCGTGTGGATCACGAGAGGACTGTAACCGCTCTTGATCCTCATGTGGATTTCCTCGAAGAGCTCGCGGTCACGAGTCCCGATGATGTCCTTGTCATCCTCGAGATGACCGTCCTCTGTGCCGCCAGGAAACTTGGTCTGTACCTTGGCTCGATCCTTGAAGCTCGGGTGGAGCGACTTGGTGTCGATAACGAGGTACTCAACCACACCATCAGTCTCGCGATAGATGATGCATCCAGCGTACCAGTTGGCCACAAGGCCTCCTATTCAAGAAATGAACGAGTAGGCCGAATGCCTTCTCTACCTCATATTATACTACACTTTTTTACTCTTTGTCAAGTTTCTAAGAAAGCTCTCGCGGTGGGCCTCAGTTAGTCCATGTTTCTTGATAGCGCTGTAGTGAGCCTTGGTGCCGTAACCCTTGTGCACCTCAAACTTATATTCTGGGTACTTCTCCGCCAAGTTCTTCATATATTTGTCTCTCGCAACCTTGGCACATATTGAGGCGAGCGAAATCACCGCAACCTTCTCATCCCCCTTTATAACAGTCTCCTGGTTTGCAAACTCTTCTGGCGCGTGGAGTGAACCATCTAAGAAAATTTTGTCCCCTTTCTTCGCACCCAGCTTTTCCAAACACCGACTCATACCAAGTTTTATTGCATAAACAATGCCCTTCTTGTCTATTACCTTCTCTGAGACCAGTTCAACAGTGAAATCAATTTTACCCTCGCTCTTCCACACCCGAGCTTTGGCAAACCACTCCTCTCTCGCCTTCTCACTCAATTTCTTCGAGTCTCTAATACCATCGAAAAACTTCATGTCGAAGTCTTGAGCCATGCTGACCACGCCCACCGCCACTGGTCCAGCCAAGGGTCCTCGCCCAGCCTCATCTACGCCAATTATGTTGGTCATCTTGTCTATATTATACTGTCTACGACATGAGCAAGTTTACCCACCTCCATACTCACTCACACTACTCTCTTCTTGAGGCACTTCCCAAGATCCCAGACTTAGTCGAAGCAGCCAAGAAGCAAGGAATGGAGGCTCTCGCTCTCACCGATGCTGGCAATCTCTACGGTGCAATAGAATTCTACAAAGAGTGTAAGGACGAAGGGCTAAAGCCGATTATTGGAGTCGACGCCTACATCGCCAACCGTACTAGGCACGACAAAGAGGCTCGAGTGGACTCAGCTCGCACCAGACTCGTGCTCTTAGCAGAGAACATGGAGGGGTACAAGAACCTTTTGAAGTTAGTCTCACTCTCATACCTTGAGGGCTTCTACTACAAACCAAGGATGGATAAAGAAATTTTGGAGAAGTATAGAGAAGGACTCATTGCCATACTCCCCTCCTTCAACAATATTGACCTTGAGGAACAAATAACTTGGTACAAGAATACTTTTAGAGACAAATTTTTCCTAGAGATCACACATCATCCAGAAATTGCTAACCATGAGGACAAACAGAAGGAGAGAATTATTTTAGCCAAAAAGCTTGGCGTACCCTTAGTGGCTGCTCACGATGTATATTACTTAGACAAGTCCGATAGACCAGCGCGGGAAACCTTGATGTCTATCCAGTCGCATATTGGCACAGGGCGAGGAAGAAGCTTTGAGGATGAGGAGGACGACTTTTCCTCCCTCACAATCAAGGAAATCGAGAAGAGGTTCAAAGACACTCCCGAGGCGTTAGAGAATGTAGAGAAGATTGTAGAGATGTGTAATCTCGAGCTCAAACTGGGTGATTGGGTATTCCCAAACTTAGAGATCCCAGATGGCAAAACTCCAGACCTTGCTCTAAGGGAGATTGTTGAAGCGGGTATTGATAGCAGAAAACTTGAAAGAACTCCAGAAGTAATGGAGCGTATCGAGTACGAACTCAAAGTGATCAGTGACAAGGGTTACCCCAAGTACTTCCTCGGGGTGTCTGACCTACTCCACTTCGCTCATGAGAATGGAATACTAACTAACATCAGAGGTTCTGTCGCAGGCTCACTTGTGACCTATCTTGCTGGTATTACCAACGTGAACCCACTCGAATACAAACTCCCCTTCGAGCGCTTCCTTAACCCTGACAGACCTTCAGCACCAGATATCGACATGGACTTTGCAGACGACAGACGAGACGAGGTTATTGAGTATGCAAGAAAGAAGTATGGGGCTGACCATGTGGCACAAATAGGTACCTTCGGCACCATGATGGCTCGTGGAGCTGTGCGCGATGTCACTCGCGCTATGGGTTTCGCTGTAGCGGTGGGAGACAAGATTGCCAAATTAATTCCAATGGGTGCACAAGGCTTCCCCATGACAATCGAGAGAGCAAAGAAGGAAAGTCCGGACTTCAAGAAACTCTACACCTCAGACGCTGATGTGAAGCGTATAGTAGACATGGCAGAAAAGATCGAAGGCAACGCTCGTCACATCTCTGTTCATGCTGCAGGAGTGGTGATCTCCCCTAAACCGCTTACCGAATATACTGCACTTCAGTACGATACCAAGGGTGAGAATAAGGTGATCACCCAGTACGACATGTACTCCATCGAAGAAGCTGGTCTACTCAAATTCGACTTCCTTGGTATAAGAAACCTCTCTATCATTGCCGACGCTATAGCTCGTATAAAAAAGATTGAGGGTATCGAGATAGATATGGACGAGATCCCAGTCGATGACAAAAAAACTTTTGAGATGCTTGCTCATGGTGAGACTGAGGGCACCTTCCAGCTTAACGGCGACGGCATGACCAAGGCACTGATGGAGCTCAAACCCACAGTCATACACGACATCAATGTCATGGTGGCACTCTACCGCCCAGGTCCGATGGACAACATTCAAGAATACATTGCTCGCAAGCACAACAAGAAGCCGGTAACCTACATGCATCCGAAGATGAAGGACTTCCTCGACACTACTTACGGGGTGCTCGTCTACCAAGACGACCTCTTGATGACCGCTATTGAGGTAGCTGGTTACTCATGGGGCGAGGTGGATAAATTTAGAAAGGCGGTGGGCAAGAAGATCCCCGAGGAGATGAAGAAGCAACACGTCATGTTCGTCGAAGGTTGCCAGAAGCACGGGGGCATGAGCAAAGATAAGGCCGAGGCACTCTGGGAGCTCTTCGTCCCCTTCCAAGGATACGGATTCAACAAAGCACATGCAGCAAGTTATGGACACATTGCCTACATCACCGCTTACCTCAAAGCTAACTACCCTGCTATATATATGTCGGCAGTACTAAGTGCTGAGTCTGGCGATGTGGAAACAATCGGCATCATGGTCAAAGAGTGTAAGCGCATGGGTATCGAGGTGCTACCCCCTTCGGTAAACGAAAGTTATTCGCAATTTACTGTGCCACCAAGAGAGAGTGGTAATGTGAAAGACAAAATTAGATTCGGCCTAGTAACTATCAAGAACTTCGGCCAAGGTGTTGCCACCTCAATAATCGAGGAGAGAAAAAGGGGCGGAAAATACAAATCATTAATAGACTTCTTGGACCGCGTGAAGGACAAGAACTTAAATAAAAAATCTTTGGAATCATTGATCAAAGCTGGTGCACTAGATGAGTTTGGTGAGAGAGGAGAAATGCTCTTTAATCTCGAAACACTGCTCGCGTATCACAAGGAATCGAGTCAGAAAGCCACAAACCAAGACTCACTCTTCAGCGGACTCACAGGACCTTCAGCTCTACCACCACTCCGTATGGCTAAGGCTGAACCTATCAAGAAAAGCGAGAGGTTAATGTGGGAGAAGGAGCTCCTCGGTCTATACATCTCAGGCCACCCACTCGACGACTTTAGCGAGAAGTTAGAGAAGGCCAAGAACAATACTTTAAATATCAAAGACGCCCCCGAGAATGCTGAGAGTGTCTTGGGTGGAGTTATCACCGACCTTCGTACTACCATGACCAAGGCTGGAGAGATGATGGCCTTCGCTCGCTTCGAGGATCTTAAGGGTAGTCTCGATATGGTGATCTTCCCCAAAGTTTATGAGGAGTTCAAAGAGTTCCTAAACAGCGATGCATGCATAGCAGTCAAAGGTCGAGTGGGCAAGAAGAACGGCGAACTCAGTTTTATAGTCGAGAAGGTAAAAAATTTATAAAAATAGCACCTCATAGGTGCTATTTAGAGTTACTCAGATCTATACAGAGTCGAAGCGTCGAGAAAATGTCCGAGTTTCTGTTCAAGCTCAGGGAACCTTTTCATCAAGCCCGAAACAAGATCGTCTAGCCCGAGGAACACGGATACGACTTCATCATACTTCAGGTTGGCGAAGGAGGTGATGGAAGTCGTTGGGCGAACAAAAGTGAAATCTACACTGAGCAACCCATCATTTCGCCACAGATACACATGCCAACCTGAATTCGTACTTTCGTCAGATGGAGCAATTTCAATCATCTGACGAATTCCGATTCTCTCGCCCCAACTAGCGTGATGTGGCAACTTTAGTAATAGCCCAGAGAGTGCACCCAACAACATCCTGATATCATGTCTCATCTGGTCCATATTTTTCTGACCCTGGATGAGATCTTTAGCGATACCCCGCTTCATAATCCTTTTTCTCCTATCACTAGGTTTACCCTCACGGGTCTGTATATGGGCATCACTGCCCGGGAACTGCCTAGGCCCATAAAACCATTTATATCGAAATTAGTCAAACAAAGAAAAAGAGCGGATTAACCCGCTCTGACCTCACACTCCCCGCTTGAGAAGACTCTCTCAAGTACCGGACCAGCGGCATAACTTCCTCCATAGAGCATTGCTCCGCCGATGATGTGGAGCACATACCCGACCACACCGAGGATGATTGCGACCAACGCTCGGATGATGAGAACCATCCAGAAGAAGAGCTCTCTCCACTTCATGGGACCTCCAGAAGGGTTGTCTGCGGACTATTTAATACCCAAATTAAAATGCTGTCAAAATAAAAACGACACCATTTGGTGTCGTACATGCAAACAATTAACCCCTACCAGCCAACTCACGACCCAAAGGACGTGACCCGTTGCTTCGAGTCCTGAAACTCTCGAACACAGCTTCCATCGGAGTACCGGCCATATAGCGACTCATGAGGTCAGTGACATTCGTATCCGTGAGGATGGCGAGAGGTCCCATGGACTTCGTGAGCTCTGTTGCCAGAGCCTTATCCGAGAAGGCGATGAGCGCTTCTGCGAGCTTTTCGCTGATTGCAGCCATTCGCTTCTGAAGGTTGTCTGCCTCGGCATCGAGGTGTGCCTTCTCCTTCGCGAATTCCTGATCGTCTTCCAACTTCTTGCGAGCGAGTTCTGCTGAAGCAATCTCATCGAGGATGGGCTGAAGCGCCTTCTCGAGGGACTTCCGCTTCTCCATAACACTCGCTTCGGACTCAGTCTGCATCATGCTGATCGACAGATTACGCTCGATCTCCTCGCGCTTGATGGTGGCGAGGATCTCGGCCGTCTCGGCCTTAACCTTTGCTTCGCGCTGAGTGACTTCCTCGAGCCTGGCTGTGCGATCTGCACGTGCTTCGGCTTGAGCAACCGAGATCGCATCCCTCACCGCAGTGTGTTGAGCTGAGGTGAGGAGTTGCGCAATGTCTGGGTCAGAGATACTGACCGCCAACACCTCGACATCATAGACATGCATGCCGTTCTCCTCGAACGCCCGACCAGGTCGAGCTGTACCGGGGACACCCGAGGTGCCCAGGATCGCATCGCGAACTACAGCAATTGGATTGTTGTAGAAGGTCTCGATGCCCATAGCTTTCACAGCATTGCGGATCTTCGAACCACAGTGTTCCGTAAGGAACCTGACATAATTCTCGACCGCAAACCACTTGGCCTGATCCCTGCTATCGAAGTTCACCCGATAGGAAACACCGATCTTGACCTTGCACAGGTCAGATGTCTCCACATCGACAATATCCGAAACCTTGTTGTTCTGGACTCGGAGATAGACGGTGCGCATCAGGTTCTTGTCCGTCTTGGGCGTACCAGTTGAGAGCTCCATCACACTCAACTCTTCGTCATACTCGAGAAGAGTCGTAGCAGGACCCTCCACAACGCGGCGCTCGCCACTCTTCGAGACAATCTGCACCGCAAATCCGTCCCAAACACTGACAGCAACTGCGCCGTCGTACTTGGTGTTCAGAGTGATGGTACGAGGCGGAGTGAACGAGGTTCCTCTCCGCATACTCTCACCAACAAGCTCAGATTGACCGGGACGAGAAGTGAGGCCCCTCTCCCCGTAACTCTGAGAACGCACATTATGCAAGTGCTCAGGAGTGATGAATTCCTCACCAGACGAAGCTGAAGCCAAGGCAAGCAGATTGCGATTGTGACTCACGGCAACTTCGTTGCCCGGATACCACAACTCGATCTTCTTCGGATCGATCACACGCTGCACGACAACCGATGTCCTCGGATCAGGTAGAAGCATGGTCGGACCCTTCACAAGGTCGACCTTACCGCGCATCCGATCGAGGACATAGCGCCCTTCGCCAGCCGGCACAGCCACTGCATAGTGGATCTTGTCCTTACCGTACTTGATGATGGCATGCTCCTGCCGCGGGAAGTAGATCGGTTGATCCTTCCCAGTAATGAAGAGCTCCTCGCCGACCTTACGGGTTACCCCGCCTTCGTCGACATACTCCTCGATCACCTTCACATGAATACCGCTGTTCTCATTGAGCTCCGTGGCCTTGAACTTGGTGCTTTCATCCTTAACGACGAATTCCTCCGTCGGGTCGGGGAAGACAACCGCAGGCCCACGCACGTAGCGCTTGTTGCCGTCCTCATCCAAGAGGATGCAATACTCAAGACGCTCGAGTGTCACCGCAGAGCGGACATAACCACGCCCTTCCTTGGTGGTGAGAACCTCGATACCAGTCGGTGGGATGAAGAACGAGACCTCGTTGCCCCGAATGATCAGGATCTGACCAGTGCGGAGATTCTTGGGGTCGATCTTGAGGAGATTGCTCTCGAGACCGTCTTCATTCTCCTTGCCACCCCCATCATGTGCCTGTGGCACACTCGAAGGTGAGGCCTGCTCCTTCATGACGGCGTTCTTCCAGTTGTTGAGAGCCTCTTCTTCGTTGTAGACGCGCACCAAGAGGTACTCGTTCGAACGAAGTTGATGTCCGGCGATGACCTGAGCTTCTTCGCCAGGCCAGAGCGGGAAATACTGCGGCCCATTCACATGAATCTGGCGGCCGAAGTTGAGCGGCACGACGATAGTCGAGGTACCCTCCTTCGGACGCTCGCCACTCTTGGCGGGGTTCGACAGAACGACATACGACCCTTCGGTCGCAGATACGAACGGCTGGACCGCTCTGATCTGATCGGTTGAGCCGAACCGCTTCTTGTCCTTGTCCCAAATGACCGGAGAGTCTGTCTCCGACATGCTGGACTTGTGCGGTCCAACATTGACACTGATGTTACCCTTCGACCTGTCGTGAACGAAGGCGAATTCGCCCGGGCTCAGGATGAGGTCACCACTGCGTGGATTACCAGGAACGGTCATTTGTTACCTTTACGGTTGAGGTTAACTACGGGGAAAAGCCGAAAAAACCTTATTTCTCCTATGGGTTAGGGGTTATAAATGAACTGCCAGGCCTCATAAAATCATTTATATATGCGTTAGTCAATCGGTGAGGTATTCCTTCCGTGAGCCCTTATTTTCTGCTACAATTCTTGAATGACTGACCAAAATGCACAAGAAAGAGACCATAAGAAATTGGGTAAGGAGCTAGAGCTCTTCACCTTCTCCGACACCATAGGCAAGGGCCTACCTCTCTGGCTCCCTAAGGGTGCAACTGTTCGTCGTGAACTTGAGAGGTTCATAGTGGATGAGGAAATAAAAAGAGGATACCTACATGTCCGCACTCCAGACATTGCCAAACTCGACTTATACAAGAAGTCAGGTCACTACCCTCACTACAAGGATTCTATGTACGCGCCCATAGTGATAGACGACGAAGAGTTCATGCTTCGCCCCATGACTTGCCCGCACCACTTTGAGCTGTATCTCTCTAAACCAAGAAGCTATCGCGACCTACCTATGCGCATAGCAGAGCTTGCTCAACTCTATCGTTACGAACAGTCAGGAGAGCTTATGGGTCTTCAGCGCGTACGCACCTTCTGTCTTTCTGATGCTCATATAATTTGTAAAGATGAGGAGCAAGCAGTAGATGAAATCGCTCATGCTTTAGACTTGATAGAGTATGTAAACAAGGTTTTTGGCCTTAAATACGGTGAAGACTACTCTTACAGATTGTCGCTTGGTGA
>CAYOGJ010000014.1:0-2327 GCA_964403655.1 uncultured Candidatus Saccharibacteria bacterium
ACTGGTGACCCTTCCCTCTTCAGGGGAATGCTCTACCAACTGAGCTACCCAAGCATTAATATACCTTTATACAATTCCTGAGCTTGCCTTAATGTCTCGCCAAATGTCCCAAGATATGGTTCTAGGTGGAAGTAGGCAATGACGAACGGGATAACAAACACTGCTATCTTGATGAGTCCCCAGATGAAGGTCCACTTAGTACTTCGGCGGATCTTGCGAAGCATCTCGTTGTTCTCCTCAGTCAGCTTGAGAAGTCTATCGAACTGATGCTTTTCCTCGGGATTCATGGGGAGATTCTATCAGAAAATGGCTAAAACTCAATAAATTTAATTGCCCTTAACCTTAAGCTTGGTTTGGCGGTTTTTGTCGAGTTTGGGTAGTCGAAGTATGAGGAGGCCGTATTTCTCAATCGCATCTGCCTCGTCGACATCTATCTCTGCTGGCAATACCACGGTGCGAGAGAAGGTGCCCCAGTAAAGCTCTCTGTGAAAGTAGTCCTCATTAGCAATAGTTTTGTCTTCTTCACGCTTACCTCTGATCGTAACTGATTCTCGACTGATTGCTACATCTAAATCCTCTGGTTTTACCCCAGCAACCATAGTTTTGAGCACTATCTCTGATGGAGTTTCGTAGACATCAACTGTTAATTGACCTTCCTCCTCTTCCTCTTCGAAAATATTTTGCTTCTGGGTTGGCGTTGAAGGAAGTTCGCTTTCAAACGAATCATCTTCAAGTTTAACTGCTCCAGTTAGTCGCTCAAAAAAAGATCTTTTTGTCATGAAGTTAATTATATCTCTATATTGCTATGGTGCAATTGTTTTTATCTTTTCAAAGATTAGTAGCAGTAAGGCAACACCAAGCCATACAGCACCAAAGATTATTAGATTGTGAGTATTGAAGTAGTGGTATACAAACATATTGAAGGTTGTGTGTATTGCCGAGGCTACCAGTAGACCAATCATGCCGTATAGAATCTTTTTTGTTCTATCCTTATAGAAGGCAAGAGATAGCGCTACACCGATAGCTCCTGAGCTCAATATGTGGAGGAGGCTCGCACCTAGAAATCTCGTGGCCCCAGTATTTAGAGCTACAGAGATACTTTGCTCGGCTAGGATTAGGTCTTTGTTTATAAGAGGGTTTAGGATAAAGAGTGTATTCTCAAGAGCAACGAACCCAAGAGCCGCAGTGATCATGTATATAAGTGGGTCTATGGGCTCGTTGTCGTCCTTGCTCCTTAGGGCTATTGAGTAGGCACTGCCGAGCTTTACCAACTCCTCAAGTGTGCCCCAAACAAGGAAGGGGAACAGACCATAGTACTTAAACGGGAAAATCTCTCTTTGCAAGTAAAGCACCACGAACACTGAGACCATGCCGGCAAGGAAGGTTTCGATGATTCTGCCTTTTGGTTCTGGTCTTTGAGCGTCCTCTCTAAGCCAAAACAGGAGCCAAAGTATGGCAGGTAACACTCCTCCAAGGAATGCGTACATTATTGACTCCACTGTTACTACGCTACTTGTCATTTGAGTTTGGCCAAGGCTCGGTCATTAAAAGGTTCTTACCTTCTTTGAGGTTTTGCCAGATCTCTTCGGTGACGAAGGGCATAAATGGATGCAGGAGTTTGAGAGAGTTCTCGAGTATATAGTAGAGAGTGGTGCTGTACTCGGACTTACCCTTACTTTCCTCAATTATCTCATCAGCGAAGCGGTGCCATACATATGCGTAGATCTTCTCGGCGGCAAGATGGAAGCGGTAATTGTCCATATCGCTTGTAATATCCTTTGCCAAAGCATCAAACTCATTTACTAAATCAGGTTTTAGTTCGCCTTCATTCTTTTGACTTAAGACAAAGCGTGTAATGTTCCAAACTTTGTTTGCGAAGTTTTTGTATGACTTAATCTTGTCTGGCCAGATTCTTGTGTCGGTTCCTGGGGTATTACCGATAATCAGAGCCATTCTGCCGGCATCTGCACCAAACTCTTTTGATACGTCAATTGGATCAATACCATTACCCAAGGACTTGCTCATCTTTTGGCCTTTTTGGTCTCTTACGGTCCCATGGAGATATATTGTTTTAAATGGGTTTTCGCCAAGAATGTACTTAGTCATAAGGATCATTCTCGCTACCCAGAAGAAAAGTATCTCGTATCCAGTCTCTAGCACATCTGTAGGGTGGAATGCCTCTAAGTCTTTTGTTTTCTCAGGCCAACCCAAAGTAGAGAATGTCCAAAGACCAGAGGAGAACCAGGTGTCTAAGGTGTCCTCGTCTTGTGACCAACCGTCCCCACTTGGGGCCTGTGTTCCAGTATAAATTTCCTCACCTCTATACC
>CAYOGJ010000014.1:2337-9223 GCA_964403655.1 uncultured Candidatus Saccharibacteria bacterium
GATTCTATGTCCGTAACAAATTTGTCTAGAAATACACCAGTCGCGCAGGTTGTCTATCCAATGGAAGTAAGTTTTCTCGAAGTGTTCTGGAAGGATTTTTATCTCACCTTTCTCTACAGGTTCTCTCATGAGCTCCTTGAGACTCTTATTACCACGGTCCTTTATTGGCTTGTTCACATTAATAAACCACTGCTGCATTATCTGAGGCTCTATTTTGCCCCCAGTTCTCTCGGCGGTTGCAATATTGTGCGTATAAGGTTCATCTTTGATAAGTAGACCTTTTTCTTTCAGTTTTGCCACAATTTTTTCTCTTGCATCTGCGATCTTTAGGCCTGCAAACTCCCCAGCTACTGGTAGTAGTTTGCCAAACTTGTCTATTATCTGCTCTTTATCGAGTTTGTGTTTTTCCGATATTTCGAAGTCAGTCACATCGTGCCAAGGAGTAATTGTCATTACTCCTGTGCCGAATTCCATATCTATAGATTCATCCTTGATGATTGATGCAGTTATTGGGCCGTTTATCCATTCGAGTTCAATCTTCTGACCGTGCTCATACTGTTTGTAGCGAGCATCGTTAGGATGCATTACTACATACTTATCACCAAACTTTGTTTCAGGTCTTGCTGTGGCAATGGTGAAGGGGCCATATTTCAGATAGTAGAGAGTCGATTTCTCCTCTTCGTAGACAATTTCATCATCTGAGATCACTGTTTGACCCTTTGGGTCCCAATTGACGATACGACTGCCTCTGTAGATTAGGCCGTCATCATACATTTGTTTGAATACCGTGTTTACGGCTACAGTTCTTTTCTCGTCTAGGGTAAAGGCCTCTCTCGACCAATCACATGACGCACCGATAACTTTTATCTGGGAGATGATGGTGTCATGACTCTCCTTAGCGAAAGTATCGATGCGTTTTAGGAGTTCCTCCCTGCCGATTTCGTTTCTGTTCTTACCTTCTTTTTTGCTGATATCCTTTTCTACTTTTGATTGGGTTGCAATAGCTGCATGATCAGTACCTGGGAGCCAAAGAGTTTTGAAACCCTGCATTCTTTTGTATCTAATAATTATGTCTTGGATGGTGAGCATTAGAGCGTGGCCCATATGGAGTACCCCAGTCACATTTGGTGGAGGCATAATGATCGTAAACGGACCCTTGTCTGTGCGTAAAAGATTATCTGGATTGAAGAAACCACTCTTCTCCCAAATAGAATAGATTTTTGGCTCAGTGTCAACAAAATTATATGGCTTCAGAAACTTTTCATCCATGTGGGCTAATATTACCACAAAATTAGCCTCAGCTCCTATAAAGGACAGTTAAATATAAAGGACAAATATGCGTATTTTACGTATTTGTCCTTTATAAAAAACAGGGCTTGACTAATTTACTACAAAGATGTAGTGTGCTGTGGCTATCTATGAAAAGTCTTTTCGGACAAAAAATCTTTAGGAATTCACTCGCCACGTTTATGGTGGCTATTGTTGTTCTTACCTCTTTCCCACAATCTGCTTTGGCGGTTCTTTTAGTTGATGTTAAGGCAAATGGTCAGGATTCATTGACTCTCGCTACATCAACAGAGAGCTTTGTTATTACACTCGACAGCACCGATGCAACTGCCTGCCAGATGACAGCGCCAGTATTATCGGGATTCACGATCGGTGGCTCAGTGACGGTAAATCCTGGTGATGTCCTTTATCCGATTGCTGGTGGTAGTACTACTTTCACCATCACTTGTGCCGATGTTGCGGGTGGAACTCTTTCGGATAATGTCACAGTTTCTCTTCCTGCTGTAGTTCCTCCCGCACTTCCTACCATCGATGTTAAGGCTAATGGCTCAGACGGTCCGGTAACTCTTAATTCAGGCGATACTTATACATACACTTGGAACTCAACCAATGCTACTGCTTGTGAGCAAACAAGCCCTGTAACTTCAGGTATTACTCTAAATGGCGCTAGTGCCACTATTGCTTTGGGTGATTCCTTCTACCCAAGTACAACTACTCCGGTAACTATTACCGTTAGCTGCACCAACGGTACAGATAATGCTACTGATTCAGTTGTGGTTAATCTTGCTGCTTCTACCACCACACCTCCAGTAGTGCCTCCTACTCCTCCTTCAGGTGGAGGCGGTGGTAGAGGTGGTAGGGGCGGCAGAGCTGCTACACCAGTGCTCCCACTACAATGCCCTTTGATTAAGGATTATATGAGGATTGATTTTGCCAACGATCCTATTGAGGTAATGAAGCTCCAAGCTTTCCTAAAGGTGTTTGAGGGTCATGATTATGTCACTATCAATGGCACCTTCGATCAGGCAACTTATCAGGCTGTCGGTGCCTTTCAGGAGAAGTACAGGGGCGATGTCCTCACCCCATGGGGCCATACAGAGGCTACACACTATGTTTATATACTCACTCAAAAGAAGATCAACGAAATTTATTGCCAAACTGTTTACCAGCTCACCCAAGATCAGCTAAATGAAATTGATGCCTTTAGGGCTCTATATCAGAATATTGGTAACAGCCCAGATCTGCCAATTGTTGGTGTAATAGATAACGATGATACTGAATCCACTCCACTACCAATAGTTGGATCAGAAGATAAAGGACAAATAAGGCAGTTCGCTGCTGCGGTTCTTTCCTTCCCAGAAACTCTAAGAGACAAAATGCAGTGCTTATACGAAGTGGTGCTGATTATATTTGTCCTTTATATTCTTGGTTCTATTCTAGCCGATGTCCTTTATAAGAAAGATATAGACAAGCCATACAGGAGATTTGGTTACAAATGGTTTGCCATCGTGGTTGGTCTTATTGCGGCAATAGCTATTGCCTTCCTACTTGGTGAGTTTTGTCTGCTATTACCACTACTTATAGCTCTACTTCTAAGTGTTGTGTGGATAGCTATGTATCCAAAACATGAAAAGGTTAAATCTGGTGCCCGTAACCTACATAATAAGGTTAAGACTAAGATGAGCTCTTATAGAAAATCTAATACAGGCTCTTCAGTTATGAATCTCCCTGGTGCAGTTGAGATTAAGGATGAGGACGAGTTCGACCCAAGATAAATCTTTAGGACTCTAGTTCTAAGTTGCCCTTCGCTACTATTTTTTCGGGATAAGTAGTTCTGTTTGTTTGGGTCCTTATAAAAGCAGTTATTCCGATCATGACGGCATTGTCGGTGCTTAGGTCTTTCTTGGGTAGATGAAGACTTGCTCCAAGTTTTTCGCTTATATTTCGTAGCTCCTTTTGTAAATAAGTATTAGCAGAAACACCTCCTCCAAGGATGATAGTTCTGGCACCAAACTCCTCAACAGCCTTCTTCGTTTTAAATACTAGTGGTTCTATGGCAGCTTCTTCGAAACCTCTGGCAAGATCCTCTTTGACCTCGTCACTCAGGGTTTCAAGTTTTTGAATGGTGTAGAGCACTGAGGTCTTGAGTCCGGAGTAAGAGAAGTCGAAATCGTCCGTATTCTTCATTGGGCGAGGAAAAACAAAAACACCTTCTTTGTTTCTTGCTCTGGATTTGTCTGCCAATAGAGAGATTTTTGGTCCGCCTGGGTAGGGCAGGTCTAGCAGACGAGCAGTTTTGTCGAAAGCCTCTCCTACGGCATCGTCTCTCGTTCTTCCGATAATCCTAAATTTATTAAAGCCTTCTACTAGTACTAGCTCAGTGTGGCCGCCCGATACCAAGAGTGCGATGGCGGGGAACTCGAGCGTCCTTTCATCCTCGAAGATGGTGGAGAAGAGGTGCCCCTCCATGTGGTTTATAGGCAAAACTTTCTTTCCCCACTTATTACCAAGTTCTTCGGCAAATGAGATGCCAGTCCAAAGAGCTGGCTCGAGTCCAGGTCCTGAGGTTACGGCGATGAGATCAATATCTGGATTTTCTATATTTTGGTTTGCTTCATTCAAAACTCTGTCCAAAAGGATTGGAAGATTTTTTATATGTTCTCGTTTAGCAAGCATGGGGAAGACCCCACCAAACTCCTTGTGGATGTCTATTTGGGAGATGAGGGCGTTTGCAATGATCTTAAACTTAGGATTTGGTAGCCCGCCATCGCACTCCAAAAGGCATATTGCAGTCTCATCGCAGGATGTTTCTATAGCTAGGATCTTCACTGTGCGCGATAGAGGATTCGAACCTCTGACCCTCCCCACGTCAAGGGGATGCTCTACCAACTGAGCTAACCGCGCATTGCCTCGCCACGGCGATGGCATTGTGACCCTACCGGGAGTCGAACCCGGCTTTAAAGCTTGAAAAGCTTTCGTCCTAACCGATAGACGATAGGGCCAGAAACATGCGTTATAGTACCATTTTGTGCCTAAAATGCTATATTTGGCTTGGGTTTAAAGACGGAAGAGTGGCTGAGTGGTTGAAGGCACTGGTTTCGAAAACCAGCAGGCTCGAAAGGGTCTCGAGAGTTCAAATCTCTCCTCTTCCGCATTATAAGGCATGGGCTTTACAAGATCGATATTTTGTTATAGTATTAGCGTAGAACCCAATAATCCAACAAACCAAATTCAGGAGGTAGGGATGTTCCGTAACATGCTTCTCGTGCTCGCTCTCATGGTCCTGCCCATGGGCCTCAAGGCTCAGACAGTCCGCAAGGACACATCGTCCACGGAATTCTGTCGGATCTTCCGATACGCGGTCCCGAACGACACTTTGACCCGTCGCGACACCACTGGTGTCTCGAGGCTTGTGCCCAAGGTCGACTCGACCTGCGCGGAAGCACCGGCTCGGACGCGCACGACTGCAGCTCGGCCCGCTGGTGGCGCACCTCGCACCCCTTCTCGGGTGGTGAGTGCTCCGCAGGCTCTTCCTGCTCCCAAGGCGGAACCGAGCATCGCACCGGCTCCCACGCCAGTGCCTCCGCCCTACTCGGGCGAGGGTCATGGACACAGCGATACCACAGTGGTGTTCATCAACCACTCCATGGCGAGTGTCGATCGTGGACCATCCAGGCTCGATCGGTTCTTTGCCCACGTGGAGAAGTACAAGCGGGTCTACGGTGTAGCCGCCATCGGTCTCACCGTCTGGTGTATCAAGGCGTGTGGTGGCGAAACCACGCAGAGCACGACGGTTATCGTCAGTCGTTAGTGAGGGTGGAGATGTAAAAAAAGGGCGAGTCCTAAGGACTCGCCCTCTTTTCTTTTTAAATCATCTACCTGTTCTTATATACATGTAGATATTTTCAAGTGCTCTCACCGCATCACCTGATGCGATATTGTTTTGGTGATACAAGGTGTCTGTTACATCTCCAGCCGCCCAGATACCTAAGGTTTCTGTGCGTCCAGTTCGTGGGTCAGCAATAATTTGCTTAAATTCGTTCATCGGTACCACACCTTCTACAAAAGAAGTGTTTGGTACAAGACCAATCTCAACAAAGACTCCGCTAGCTGGTATTTCTACATTCTCGCCGGTGATTTTGTCGGTGTATACAACCGAGCTCACGAATTTGTCTCCCTTGATTTCTATGGGCAGAGCGTTTAATACCCCCTTCATTTTTGGGTTACCCAGAACTTTCTCCACAGTCATTTCGTCACCCTTAAATTTGTCTGCTCTGTGTAGTAAGGTAACAGACTTTGCATAGGAGAGGAGTTGAGCAGCTGTTTCGAAGCCGGCATTGCCACCACCAATAACCACAGTGTCCTGGTCAGCAAAGAGCGGTCCATCACAAGAGGCGCAGTAGGTAATACCTTTATTTTCAAATTCTTTCGCACCCTTAATATCAAGTTTTCTTCTCGATGATCCTGAGGTAATGAGTACTGTGGTTGTTTTGAACACCTCATTGCCGATAGTGACGGAGAAAATGTTGTCTAGCTTTTCGACCTTGCTAACTCTTACACCAGTTTTTATCACCACTGACTCGCTCTCGTATGAGCGGAGATGGTCTTCAAGCTGCTTAGCAAGTTCTCTACCTGATATGCTTTTTGTACCGATCCAGTTTTCAATACCCATGGAGTCAACAGACTGGCCACCAAAACTTTCGGTAACGATAAGAGTTTTTAACCTCTTTCTTGCTGAATATACTCCCGCCGACACACCTGCTGGCCCTCCTCCAATGATGATCAAATCGTACATAGTGGAATAAGGATACCAGAAAAATTTTTTCCATACAAAAACCCGCCTTTCTAGCGGGTGGGGAACTACGCTTCCTCACTTCCAGGCCCATTTTTGTATTCCCAGGCAAGGAAAAAGATGAGAGCCAGTACGAAGCCCATGATCTTGAGAACTTCCCACGGAAGAAGCAGGAAACGAGTGAGCTTCATGTAGAGCCTCCGGAATAAGGTTTCTGGCACCAATCTACGCCTCAAGCTAAATTTGGTCAAATCCATTAACGAGTTCGTTGCTTAGGGAAAAACTTTAGATCGGTTGAGGTAAAGAAAATGCCCCGCACCGGTGTATCGGTGCGGGGCAGGGTAACTAGAGATCAGATCAGATGTTCCTGACCCTTCCCTTAGTCCTAGCGAACTGGTCGATCTTGAGCTTGCTCGAGCCTTCGTCTCCAGGTGCGAGAGCCTTGATGTCGCGGGTGAGCTTGTCGTCGTTTGACGGCAGAGCTTCTCGTAGGCCCTCAAGGAAGTGCTTGAACTCTTTGTTCACCTCGGCGATTCTCGGTGAGTACTCGAGTCCGAGAGCCCGATCAGCCTCGGCACCCTGAGACTCCGCAAGGAGTTCGAGGGCCATCTCGGTCGAGTCGGCACATAGCTTTCGAGCTGACTCAGCGATCATGTCGGCTTCGTTCTGGCATCTCTGCCTGAGCACTTCGTTCGTTGTCGTGCTTTCGAGACCGCGGAGCATGATGTACCTCTCGGCATCATCAGCGACAGCAGTGAGCAGTCGCTCTGCGACATCGGGCACATATTGGGTCAGTCGATCGATGGC
>CAYOGJ010000015.1:0-8807 GCA_964403655.1 uncultured Candidatus Saccharibacteria bacterium
ACCGATGACCTCCTCATTGCAAATGAGGCGCTCTACCAACTAAGCTAAGGGCCCATCCACTAACAAAGTCCAATATTACTCGACGAAGCGCTAAAAATCAATAATGAAAATCGCGAACTACTTAGGTTCGCGATTGATACTGAATACATGTCCAGAGTTGCGGAAGATCTCATCAGCCCTCTTGAAGATCTTCTCTCGCTCTAGGGTGAGAGGTGTGCCCTCCCTGATCTCCCTTAGGATCTCGATTGCGTCCTTACCCCTCACTGTCGGGGTCGGTTGGATCGGCCTCGCCACAGTTTTCTCCTTTAAGAAGAGTCTATACCCAGATTAGCACAATTTGAGCCTAAAATGTGGTATAATGGCAGGGTAACAATATAATTTAACCACATGGACGAAAAAGTCATTGGATACTGTGTAAAGTGCAAAGAGAAGCGTGAGATGAAGGATGTGCAGAAGGTCGAGATCAAACCAGGTCGCCCAGCAGCTAAGGGCACTTGCTCTACTTGTGGCACTGGTATGTACAAGATCCTTCCTAAGGCAGCCTAACTCCGAATAGAAATAGTATGGGTATAAAAGACTTCATGATGAAGAAGGTTCTTGAGCATAAGCTTAAGAGCCTTCCAGAGGCTCAAAGAGCCGCTATTATAGGTGCAGTTGAAAAAAATCCAGATTTTTTCAAGAAAATTGGTGACCAAATAGAAAAAAGGAAGAAAAGTGGCCAAAGCGAGATAGAGGCGACGATGGCAGTGATGAGAGAGAATCAGAAGGAGTTACAGCAGCTAATGATGAATTAGAGAAAATATGAAAAAAAAGAAAATTTTTATTTTACTTGGACATCCTGACAAGGATACTCTTAACGGCACCTTAGCTAGCGAGTATGAAAGAGGTGCAGAGGATGGAGGTCATGAGACAAGAAGAATGAATTTAGGTGACATGAAGTTCGATCCAATACTCCACAAGGGTTACAAGACTATTCAAGAACTTGAACCTGATTTGAAAGACTTTCAAGAGAACGTTAAGTGGGCTGACCATTTCGTTATCTTCTACCCATCTTGGTGGTCTACCATGCCGGCCTTACTTAAAGGTCTCATGGATCGTGTGTGGTTACCTGGATTCGCTTACCACTTTACTCATGGTGGTAATTGGTGGCAGAAGCTCCTCAAGGGTCGATCGGCTACTATGTTTGTCACCTCAGACACCATGCCTATAATCCAGAGAATTATGTTTGGAGACACTACTAACGAGCTCAGGAAGGGTATTCTTGGATTTTCTGGCTTCTCTCCCGTACGAGTGTATAAGTTCGGATACTTAAAGCACTTCGGCATGTGGCAAAGCGAAAGAATGAAGAGAAAAGTTTTTAACTTGGGTAAAAAGGCAAAATAAAAAGCTGCATTATGTATGCAGCTTTAGCGAGGCACTGACACCACTCGCAAGCATGTGATTTCATCGGCATCGAGAGGATAAAAGACCTTTTGTCCTGTTTTGCCAAATGACAGGCCAATCTTACCCCCTATATTTACCACCCTTGCCCGCGGACCCCTTACGGCACGTTTCGTAAGATTGAGCTTCTTCTCTTCTGGGTCTCTTGCAAGGAGCTTGAACTTGTCTCGAACGTCTTCGGGCATCTTCGTCACTATCACGACCATCCCTGGTTCTAGCAAAAGCTCGGTCGTATGGTCGGGAATTCCAACCCAGCTGGAATAGTAGTCCTGACGGAAGTACTTGCGCCCCTTAGGATCATGCCTTGGGTGTGAATCAGTGTGAATGTTTGAGCCCCTAGATGCTTTTCTTGTCACCAGGCTTATAGCTTTGGTTATCCTTTCGAAGTCTCTTTCGGATTCCTCGCGCCCCTTTCGAGTATCGCATCTCCAGCACATTTAGATCTCCAGGTTCAGGTTTCTACTTTGATGATTGCACTCTGAATATAAATGTCAATGCAGGATCCATGTCTGTATCTAGGTAAAAAGGCAAAATAAAATCCGCACCAATCTGGTGCGGCAGAATACTAAAGATTCTTTATCTGGCCTTTTGCTTGAAGCAACCTATAGCCTGAGATGAATGTTATCAGCTTGCCGAAAAGAATAAGGCATGCTGGGGTCCAAATCAGTTCTCCCTTAGTTACACCTACCCAACAAGCCCACATACTACTGCCCCAAAAGATCTCTCCTCTCGCGAAGACCTTCTTGCCGCAAACCTCTCCCCATGCCACTGTCGAATCGATGATCTTAGCGAATTCCTCTGCAATCTTGAATCCTCTGAGTCGATGATTCTCGAAGTAAAGCGCAATTATTAACAGGCCTGTAGTTAGAAACGCAGATTCAATGAATATCGAAGTCCAGTTCATACCAGCTCCTTGTGTGGTTCGAATCTTTCGACACAGTAATGACTTAATAAATATTTGTCAATAAAAAATCCGCAGTCTTGTGACTACGGATATGCTAAGCGGTCCCTTCACGATGCCGCCTTCGGATCTCCTGAAGCTCCCTGTCCTTATCAAGAAACTCCTTTGACTCAGGCCCGAAGGTCTTTCTTGCCTCGAGCGCAGCTCGGAGAGCAGAGTCTTCCTCGATGAGCTTGTTGCCGAACGTTTGGATTCTATTCATTTGAGATTGCTCGGTAGGGGTACGTTTCGAATCACGTTGAGACTAAAGCATCTACTATCCCTGTTTCTTTTCATGATCTTACGTTTTTCCTTTCTGGCTATGGCGACAGCCTTCGTGTCGCTGGGAGCTTCGAACTCTATCTGATACGACTCGAAGCAGGCCAGAATAGGTGGTCGGGCAATCCATGAGAAAACATACTTAGGCACTTGGTCTCCTTGTGTAAGGACGGGTCCTTCGTTACAGTACTGATCCAAAATGAATTTGTCAATAAATGAAAAACCGCAGTCTCTAGGACTGCGATTCAGGTGGAAGCATGGATCTTAATCGCTTGAATCCACTTAAGGCGAAAACAACGTTACCGATTGCAACTGTCATTAGATATACAATCGAAAAATTTAAACTAAGCAAAATTCCAAAGAGAGTCGCAAAAACAACGTCTAGAATCAATATTGATCTAGATAGGATTTGCACTCGACAGGAGTCGAACCAAATGTCAGCTGTAGTTGGTCTCATTTGGTAGAAAAACTTCTCCGCCAACCTTCTTCCTGAATTCCATGAGAGAATCACAGTAAGAAGAGTTGCTGGAGACATGAGCAGAAGAGCTCCGGCAAATCCTATTTCAGGCATTGGGTCTCCTTGTGTAAGAACAGATCTTTCGCTACAATACTGACTCAATATGAGTCTGTCAATCGGTATCGTTGGGTTACCAAATGTGGGGAAGTCGACCCTCTTCAACGCGCTTACAAAGAAGAGTGTGCCCGCAGAGAACTACCCCTTCTGCACCATAGATCCTTCTGTGGGTATTGTGCCTGTGCCAGACGAAAGACTCGATAGGTTGGCTGAGATGAGTAAGTCAAAGAAGGTTATACCCGCAGTGGTTGAGTTCGTGGATATCGCTGGGCTTGTGAAGGGCGCCTCAGAAGGTGCTGGTCTCGGCAACAAATTTCTCCAGAACATTCGTGAAGTAGATGCAATTATCCAAGTCGTTAGAATCTTTGAGGACAAAGACATCATCCATGTGCACGATAAAGTGGATCCACTCTTTGATATTGAGGTTATCAATATGGAACTCGAGGCTGCAGGCATCAAGAAACCCACTCTTTATGTGGTCAACACTTCTGAAGTAGCGGAGAACAAAAGAGATATTTTGGATAAGATCCCAGGACCATACATAGAAGTAGATGCAATTTTTGGCACAGGACTCGACCAACTTATTAAGGCAAGCTACGACCTCTTGAACCTCATTACTTTCCTCACTACAGGTGAGAAGGAGTCTCGCGCGTGGACAACCAAGAGGAATGCGACTGCACCCGAGGCAGGGAAGTCCATACACACTGACTTCCAAGAGAAGTTTATTCGTGCTGAGGTTGTAGCTTATGACAAACTAATAGAAGCAGGCTCCTTTGCAGCGGCAAAAGCAAAAGGTTGGGTAAGAATTGAGGGTAAGGAGTATATCGTCCAAGACGGCGACGTCATCGAATTTCTCGTTTGATTTTTAATGAGTTAGAGAGTAGGGTTTCCATAGAATCGCTCTCGCCAAGCATAAAGACTGGCTAAATGGTGTTAGACACTTAACCTTACTTAGGAGATGCACATGGGAACTTTGGTATTGGTGCTGGTGCTCATCACCTGTTTGTGCTTTCTGCTCCTCTATCAGCAACATCGCACACTCGACATTATGCCGGTCAGCTCGGCCCCGTATCAGGAGAAGCTCCGTCATCTCAGAGCAAAAGCTCGTTGGTACAATGCTGGATGCTTCTTCGGCAGCTCTACTATCGTTGCTTTGGTGTACTTGTTCCTCTGAAGTTGAGCTGAAATTCACTGCTGCCCCACCCCCAAGCTTAATGGAGGTGGGGCTTTGTTTTTGGTATGATAGGTTCATGAACACACAAAACCGCATAACTAAGTGGTCACTTACTATTGGGATTGTTATTGTTTTAAATCTTTTCTTTAATTACGCAACCTCATTAGTTTACAAGGAGCCAGATTTCAATAACTTTTGCCCAAGTGAGCAGGTGGTGAAGGTTACCGAGAATCAAGATGAATGCATCTCTAAAGGTGGCCAGTGGACAGAAAATGTTTATTACGGCAAACAGACTCAAGTTGGAGTTGTGGAACCAAGAGGTTACTGTGATCTTCAATACACTTGTCGACAAGACTACGACAGTGCATCAAAAACTTATGGAAAAAATGTTTTCATCGTTCTTGTTGTACTTGGTGCACTTTCGGTCTTGGCAGGAACCTTCTTTAAGGGTAATGATGTCATCGGCGGTAGTTTATCTATGGCGGGAGTATTTTCTTTCATCATTGCTTCTATGAGGTACTGGAGTGCTGCAAGTGATGCAATTAGAGTGCTGATTCTAGCTATCGCACTCGCCATACTATTCTGGATTGCATACAAAAGATTTAGGAACAATGGCTAAGGAATACAATCCAAAAGAGATAGAGAAGAAGTGGCAAGACAAGTGGGACCAAACTGGTCAGAACAACGCCAAGACTGATGGAGAGAAGTACTATGTGTTGATCGAGTTCCCATACCCATCCGGAGATGGTCTGCATGTCGGTCATGTAAGGAGCTACACTGCACTCGACGTGCTCTCGCGTATGCGTCGCATGGAGGGTAAGAATGTGCTCTACCCCATAGGTTGGGATGCTTTTGGTCTACCTACTGAGAACTATGCTATCAAAACAGGTAAGGATCCTAAGGTGGTTACTAAGGAGAATACCGACAACTTCCGCAAGCAAATAAAATCTTTAGGCATATCATTTGATTGGTCGAGAGAGATCAACACCACAGATCCTAAGTACTATAAGTGGACTCAATGGCTCTTCCTCAAATTCTTGGAACATGGTTTGGCATACAAGGCCAAGATGCCTATAAACTGGTGCCCTAAGGATAAGATCGGCTTGGCAAATGAGGAGGTCGTGGATGGCAAGTGTGAGAGGTGCGGCACTGAGGTTGAGATGAGAGACAAAGAGCAGTGGATGCTCCAAATTACTGATTACGCAGAGAAGCTTTTGAGTGACTTAGACACTGTAGACTATCCAGAAAGAGTTAAAGCTTCGCAAAGAAATTGGATCGGTAGGAGCGAGGGAGCCTTGATTAAGTTTGATGATATTGAGATCTATACCACGAGACCAGACACCATATACGGTGCTACTTTCTTGGTTAGGTCTGGCAAGGAAGATAAGTTTACCGGTGAGTATGTAACGAACCCTGCAACTAAGGAAAAGATCCCTGTCTGGGAGGCCGAGTATGTGCTTGCTGACTATGGGACTGGTGCCATCATGGGAGTACCAGCTCACGATGAGAGGGACTATGAGTTTGCTAAGAAGCATAATTTGCCAATCAAGCAGGTCGCGGCTCCGATATTTGTAGACAAAACTAATCCTATCAAAGACGGTGCAGAGAATACTGAAAGAAGTGGAGTAATAATACTAGTAAAGCATTGGAGCGAGGAGAAGTATCTATTGAATTACTCTCCTAAATTTAATTGGAAATGCTTATTTACCGGTGGAATTGAATCTGACGAAGATCCTATTCAAAGTGCTGTAAGAGAATTAGCTGAGGAAACTGGCTATGTTGATATTGAGAGTACGCATTACATACCTTTGGAGCATGTTGATAAGTTCTATGCACCGCATAAGGGTGTTAATCGAGTGGTTACCCAGAAAAACATTTTTATTAAGCTAGCAAGCGGTAAACAGGAAGAAGTGAAAGAGGAGGAGAAGAGTCTACATCATTTGAGTTGGCTAACAGAAGAAGAGATGAGGCGGGAAATAACCCTGCCAAACCATTTATTCGTTTTCGAAACTGAATTGAGTGGAGGGCGAGTAATAGAGTCTGAGGGAGTACTAATAAATTCAGAAAAATTCAATGGATTAGAATCCGTAGAAGCAAAGCAAAAAATAACGGAACATGTTGGTGGAAAATGGGTCACAAAATACAAGCTTCGTGATTGGGTCTTCTCCCGCCAAAGATATTGGGGTGAGCCTATACCGGTTGTGCATTGTGCTCAGTGTGGGGTGGTGCCAGTACCAGAAAGTGACCTGCCAGTTACCTTACCCGAGGTAGAAAATTATTTGCCGACGGACAATGGTGAGTCACCTTTGGCCAAAATTGATGAATGGGTAAACACTAAGTGTCCTAAGTGTGGAGTCGATGCCAAGAGGGAGACCGACACCATGCCTAACTGGGCTGGTTCCTCATGGTACTTTTTGAGATACATGGACCCACATAATGATGATAAATTTGCATCGGAGAAGGCTCTCAAGTACTTTGCTCCAGTAGATTGGTATAACGGAGGTATGGAACATACTACGTTGCACCTTTTGTATTCAAGATTTTGGAATAAATTCTTTTTTGATATAGGTCTTGTGCCAACAAGCGAGCCATACAAGAAGCGTACTTCTCATGGAATTATTTTGGCTAGCGATGGAGAGAAAATGAGTAAGTCGAGGGGCAATGTGATTAATCCAGACAAGGTGATAGAGCAATTTGGTGCTGATACCTTGAGGATCTACGAGATGTTCATGGGTCCGTTTGAGCAAATGATTCAGTGGAATGACGATGCTTTGGTGGGACCGAGAAGATTTTTGGAAAGAGTTTGGAAACTCAAGGATTCTAAATGGTCGAACCACTCAGCTGATAATAATTTCGAGATGAATAGCGTTATCAAGAAGGTGACCAATGATATTGAGAACATGAGTTTCAACACAGCAGTGTCTAGTTTAATGATTTATACAAACACTCTAGAAAAGCGCTCTGAGGTAGCACGAGAGGAATACGAAGCACTACTTAAACTTCTTGCACCATTCGCACCGCATATGGCAGAGGAGCTCTGGGCAGAGCTCGGCAATACAGACTCTATTCACACAACATCTTGGCCAAAGTGGGATGAAAAAGCTTTAGTAAAAAGTGAGGTTACTTATGCAGTACAAGTTAATGGCAAGGTTCGAGGAGAAATTGTTGTATCAAGTCAGATGATTCAGGCTGAGATAGAACAACTGGCACAAAAGAATGAGGGTGTGGCCAAGTGGATAGAGGGAAAAAGTATCAAAAAAGTGATAGTTGTACCTCTAAAAATTGTGAATATTGTGGTCGCTTGACACAATGTCAAGGGGGTGATACAAATAGGAGAAGCAATATGAGCGAAAAGATCACACTTAGCTTCAAACCAAAGGCGGTCACCAAGCGCCTTCTTTCTGTTCTCAATAAAAGAGGTGGAGATGTGGTCGAGAATCGCTATGGTCTCGGTGCTAAGGCAGTGCGCATGACTCTAGATGCCATCGGAAAGAAATACGGAATTACTCGTGAAAGAGTTAGACAAATTGAGAACCACTCTCTTTCTCTAGTCAGAAAGTCCAAGGAGTACAAGGGCGAACAAGCAGTTTTTGATGAGCTAAAGGCAGTAGTGGTTGAGCTCGGAGGTCTCGTGTCTGAAAAGGATCTCTTGAAGCACTTGGCCAAAGATGAGTCCACTCAAAATCATATTCACTTTCTACTAGTAGTTGGCGAGGAGTTTATAAGAGAGAAGGAGGATGAAGAGTTCAAACATCGTTGGCACGTAGACTCAGAATTGTCTAAAAAGATCCATGCATCACTTAGAAAGCTTTACTCTAAGCTCTCTGACGACGAGCTAGTGCTTGAAAGTGACCTCATCAACGACTTTCTAGAGGAGGTTAAGGATATGAACGATAAGTATAAGAACGAAGAGGTTATTAAGCGTTGGTTGTCTATCTCAAACAAGATCGGCAAAAACCCTCTTGGTGAGTGGGGTCGCACAGACTCTCCTAATGTTAACGCTAAGGGCATGCGAGATTACGCGTTCCTAGTTATAAGAAAGCATGGTTCACCAATTCACTTTAAAGAGGTGGCTAAGGCGATCTCACAATATTTCAATAAAAAAGCTCATGTTGCTACTACTCACAACGAGCTCATCAAGGATCCTCGTTTCGTCCTAGTTGGCCGAGGTCTTTATGCTCTTGCAGAATGGGGTTATATGTCTGGAGTTGTTAAAGATGTGATCAAGAAGATTATCGAGAAGAATGGACCTTTGACCAAAGAGGAAATCATCAAGAAGGTTCTTAAGGAACGCTATGTGAAGGAAAACACCATCATGGTGAATCTCCAAAATCCAAAATTCTTTAAGAAAGACAAAGAAGGTCGTTACAACATTGCCTAATTTGAGGTAAAATAAAGGA
>CAYOGJ010000016.1:0-3540 GCA_964403655.1 uncultured Candidatus Saccharibacteria bacterium
GGACACGAATCCCTCTCTCCATTTGGCCTATGCAAGCAGAGACTTAATAAATCCAAAACCACCGAATACTCCCCCACCCTTTCTCAAGGTGACAACAAAAACTTTGAGACTTGGAGACACCGGGGAAGACATTTTGCTTCTGCAAAGCTTCTTAGCGTGGCGAGGATTCTGGCCAAAGGGTGAGCCGCTCTCAAATTATTTTGGAGAAACAACTCTTACTGCAGTGAAAAGATACCAGAGCGTAAACAAACTCGAAGTACTTGGGGTGGTTGGTCCTCAGACCAGAGAAAGTTGGAAAAGAGATATTGAGAGAGCTTTGTAATACACAGTTTCTTATAGCTTAAGTTCGTACATAGTATAAAATATATAGAAGCAATGAGCCTTACACCTGACTCATCTTTTGAAATTTCTCGTCCTTGGGGTAAATTCCTTCAATTTACTAAAGACACATCCTCAACAGTAAAAATTTTGACTGTTAATGCGGGTGAGGCATTTAGTCTGCAATACCACAACAAGAGAGAAGAGTTTTGGTATGTACTCAAGGGAGAGGGCTTTATCGAAATAAATGACGAGAAAATTGCCATCACTCCCGGTCAAAAATTCCTAATACCAAAGGGTGCGAAGCACCGTATTTCTGCAGGTGCTAGTAATGTCGAGGTACTAGAGATTTCTACCGGTGAGTTTGATGAGGAAGATATTGTGCGCTTAGAGGACCGATACGGTCGAGCAGAAAATGAGTGACCTCATTCATTATCAAATCCTGATTTTGGGTATAGCTGCCTTCTTGCTACTTATTTTATGGTTACTTTCCAAGCCAATCATAAAGTTTGTACGATTCTCGCTTAACAGAGTTGGACACAATCCAATTCTTGCACCGCATGGTTTGAATGAATGGGAGACAGAAGCAGTCTTTAATCCTGGAGCCTTCGTAGACGATGAGGGAACAGTCCATCTACTTTATAGAGCTATGGGAGCGGATGGACTTTCCAAAATTGGACACGCTTCGAGCGCTGACGGTAAGAATTTCAGTCGTAAGTACCCATACCCTGTATATCACCCCCAGAGAGGTTTCGGGCTACCTGAGGATGTCTTGGTGCCAAAAAAGTTTGACCCTGTGAATTACGCTTCAGGTGGTGGTTGGGGTGGATGTGAGGATCCTCGCACTGTGGTAATAGAAGAAAGGGTTTATATGACTTACACAGCATTTGAAGGTTGGAGCAACGCTCGCATTACTCTAACCTCCATTGATATGCAGGATGCGAAAGCTGGAAGATGGAAATGGCAAAGACCAGTATATCTCTCTCCTGCAAACGAAATGCATAAGAATTGGGTACTTTTCCCCGAGAAGATTAATGGAAAATTTGCGATCCTAAACAGTTTGGCACCAAGGATACTCATTGAGTATGTCGACGACGTGATGCAGGATAAAAATATTAAAAGTTCTCACAACCATGGTGGCTACGGCTATATAGAGCCCACACGAAAGGGTAAGTGGGATGAGCAAATGAAGGGTGTTGGTTGTCCTCCTATCAAAACTGACCTGGGTTGGCTTGTCCTCTACCATGCAGTTGAACCAAATGTCGGATACAGAATAGGTGCCATGATCCTAGACCATAATGATCCAACAAAGATTTTGTATCGCTCACCGACACCCATCCTCACTCCTGAAATGCATTACGAGAATGATTGGAAGCCGGGAGTGGTCTACGGCTCAGGTGCAGTGGTAATAAATGGAGAACTCCAGGTCTACTATGGTGGTGGAGACAAATACATATGCATGGCACACACCAACCTTGAACACCTTCTCGGATGGCTTAAGGAATATGGGAAGATTTAAATATATAATGTAAAGAAATGTTTACCATCAAACGCTCAGAAGAAAATCCTTATCTCTCCCCTCGCAAAGAGCATCCCTGGGAAGCTGCTGGTGCTTACAACTGGTGCCCAGTAAAAGTAGGTAAAACCACCCATGTTGTATACAGAGCCTTGTCTGAAAGAGAGTTACTCGAAGAGCCAAAGATCCATAGATCCATTATTGGTAGAGCGCAAAGTACAAATGGTAAGGACTTTAAGGACCGGGCTCCGTTTATAGTGCCAGAGAAAGAGTTTGAGAAGTATGGTTGTGAAGATCCAAGAGTAACGAAGATCGGAGGTAAGTACTACATCTTCTACACTGCACTCTCTAACTACCCATTTGATGCTAACGGCATTAAGGTTGCGGTAGCAATAAGCAAGGACATGAAGACCATCGAGGAGAAGCATCTTGTCACCCCATTCAACGCAAAGGCCATGGCTCTCTTCCCTGAAAAGATAGATGGCAAGTATGCAGCTGTGCTTACCTTCCACACTGATATGCCTGGAACCAATGTGGCTCTGGCTCTCTTCAATAAAATTGAGGACATGTGGTCAGAAAGTTATTGGAAGGATTGGTATGAGCACAGAGACAGTCATGTTATCGATCTACATCGTAGTAACGATGACCAGGTGGAAGTTGGTGCAGTACCAATAAAGACAAAGGAGGGTTGGTTACTTATTTACTCCCATGCAAACCACTACTTCTCTCGCAATGAACACTCATTCGGAGTTGAGGCGGTCATACTCGACAAGAGCAACCCTAGATTGATCATTGGTAGAACTAAGGGAGCATTCCTTGTGCCAGAGCTCTACTACGAAGCAATCGGACTAGTGCCAAACATTGTCTTCCCGTCTGGAGCTCTCCTCAATGGTAAAAATCTAGATATTTATTACGGAGGTGCAGACACCCACTCCTGCAAGGCAACGGTAAGGTTAGATGACTTAATGAAGAGCATTTTGCATAACTCAAAACCCCTTGTTAGTCGTTTTGTTGGCAACCCTATTATTGCTCCTAGACTAAACAAGGATTGGGAAGCACATGGCACCCTAAATCCTGCCTCGATAGACCTGGGTGGCATGATCCATATTATTTATAGAGCGATGTCTTCTGACGATACCTCAACCTTTGGATACGCAAGTACTAAAGACGGTTTCGTTATAAACGAGAGAAGCGAAGATCCTATCTATACCCCAAGAGATGACTTCGAGAAGAAGCATCAGCCCGGTAACTCAGGTTGTGAAGATCCAAGACTAATGGAAATCGGCAAAGAGGTGTTTATGACCTATACCGCCTACGATGGTTACGTGCCTCGCGTAGCGATAACAAGAATACTTAAAACAGATTTTCTAAAGAAGAATTGGAGTAAGTGGAGTGAACCCATTATCATCACACCAATGGATGTTACCAACAAAGATGCTTGCATCGTCCCAGAGAAGACTGCTGCAGGGTATGTCTTTCTTCACAGAATAAACGAGAGTATATGTGCAGACATACTTTCCTCATTAGACTTTGAAAAGCAAAAGGTGGTTAGATGCATCGAACTCATTCAACCAAGAAAGGGTATGTGGGACGGAAGGAAAGTGGGTATCTCAGGACCCCCCATAAAGACACCTCAGGGCTGGCTCCTCTTCTATCACGGAGTATCAGAAACTTCTACATATAGAGTCGGAGCAGTGCTATTAGAC
>CAYOGJ010000016.1:3550-6578 GCA_964403655.1 uncultured Candidatus Saccharibacteria bacterium
ACCGCAATACCACTCTTTGAACCGAAAGAGGATTACGAAATGAAAGGTATTGTGCCTAAAGTAGTCTTCCCTTGTGGACAAGTCGTAAGAAAGGACAAAATTTATATGTACTACGGTGGTGCAGATGCTGTGGTTGGAGTAGCCACTCTTTCGTTAAAAGCACTTCTCAAAATACTCTCATGAGTGAGTTGTATAAAAATAAGGAAGTATTCATCTTCGACCTGGATGGAACCTTGGCTATAAGCAAGCAACCATTAGATAACGAGACACACGATCTTCTTGATGCCATGCTTGAGAAGTATAAGGTCATTATCATCTCCGGAGGACACTTAAAACAGTTCGACAAGCAAGTCATTAAGCATCTTGATCTTACCCCTGAGAGAGCTCACAACCTTTACATCATGCCGGGCTCTGGCTCGAGCATGTATCGCTTTAGTAATAACAAAGAGGAAAAGATCTATGCGGACCTGCTCTCAACTGAAGACAAGGAGAAGATTTATTCTGCTTTCTATTACGCCCTTGAGAGAGCACCCTTCAACCTACCCGAGTTCCCTTTCGGCGAGAGGATTGAGGACAGAGATGTGGAGATTACCTTCTCAGCTCTCGGCCAAATAGCTCCAGTCAAAGAAAAAGAAAAGTGGGATCCTGACCATCGCAAGCGAGAAATCCTGATTAAATTCTTACTAGAGAAGATTCCTGAATTCGAAATCCACATGGGAGGCATGACCTCGATTGATGTCACGAAAAAGGGTATCAATAAAGCATATGGTATTAGGCGTGCAAGCAAGGAACTTAACATACCAATTGAGAAAATGGCATTTGTTGGGGATGCACTCTACGATGGTGGCAATGATGCCCCCGCCAAGGAAACTGGTATAGACTGCATTGCAGTTAAAGATGTGGATGAGACCAAGAAGTTAATCCGTGAGATAATGCAACCATGAAGAAATTTATTCTTTTTCTCCTAGTAGTGGCGATTGGTCTCGGTTACTTTTGGTATAAGCAAAATCCTCGCAAGGAGGAGGTAAGGATTATGCCAACAGTTTCTAAACCAGACATAGCTAACGCAACCTTCGTCTTCGAAGGTGAGGAAATAAAGTTTAAGAATGGAGAGTCAAATACTCAAACAACAGAAACTTCTCTTATTGGAGAGGTGGTATACGCTGACATAAACGGAGACAGTAAAAATGATGCGGTGTCCTTAGCAATACAGTCCGGTGGAGGTTCTGGCCTGTTTGTATATCTATTAGCATACGTATCCGGCAATGTAGAGTACAAAAGCACTGAGGCGGTATTCATTGCAGACAGGATTTCCCCTCAAAGTCTAAAAGTGAACTCTGATGGTGACATACTACTCAGTTATTTAGACAGAGGACCATCGGAACCAATGTCAGCCGAACCAACCATAACTACAACCAAGACTTTCGTATTCAAAAATGGTTCACTTGAGGAAAGATAATTTTTGTGCTTTAATATCTCCTCATGCAAATCAGAAACATCGCTATTATCGCGCACGTCGACCACGGCAAGACCACATTAACCGACGCACTACTTAGACAAAACGGCATGTTCGCCGAGGGCGAAAGTATGGACTCAAATGCCCTAGAGAAGGAGCGTGGTATTACCATTTATTCAAAGAATACCTCCCTCTTCTACAAAGATACCAAGATTAACATAGTGGATACTCCTGGTCACTCAGACTTCGGCTCTGAGGTTGAGCGCGTACTTCGTTCCATCGATACAGTGCTGCTTGTGGTTGACGCCCAGGAAGGTCCAATGCCCCAAACTCGCTTTGTGCTCAAGAAGTCACTCGAGCTCGGCCTTAAACCAATTGTGGTAATAAACAAAATAGACAAACCCGCTGCTCGACCCGACACAGTGCACGAGATGGTGCTTGAGCTCTTCCTCGAACTTGGTGCAGACAACAGTCAGATTGACTTCCCCACTGTATATGCCATTGGCCGAGAAGGTGTTGCCAAAAGAAATATGAATGACGAGTCCAAAGATCTTAACCCTCTTCTTGATGTTGTTTTGGAACACGTACCTCCAGCACTTCAAAACTTGGATGTACCAGTAAGACTACAGCCATTTAACCTAGCTTACGATAACTTCCTAGGACGTCTTGCTATTGCACGTATATACGAAGGAGTGCTAAAGATGGGCCAAGAAGTTTGGGTAAAAAAGAACAATGGTGAGAGCTACAAAGGCAAGATTACCAAGCTCTATACCTTCGAGGGTATCAAACGAGTAGAAAGCGAATCAGCAGTGGCTGGAGACATCGTAATGCTTGCTGGACTTCCGGAAATTTATATTGGCGAGACAATCTCTGCAGATCAAAACGCAGAGGCACTTCCATTTATTCATGTAGATGAGCCCACAATCTCACTACGCTTTTTGGTCAACGACTCACCTTTTGCTGGTAAAGAGGGTAAGTTTGTTACCGGCCGCCAAATCCGTGAAAGACTTGAGAAGGAGCTCGAGGTGAACGTAGGACTTAAGGTCGACTTCTCCTCTAGTGAGTACATGACAGTCTACGGTAGAGGGGAGCTCCACATTGCTATCCTTTGTGAAAATATGCGCCGTGAGGGCTTTGAACTTCAGGTCTCACAACCTCACGTAATCATTAAGGAAGAGAATGGTAAGAAATCTGAGCCGTTTGAGGAAGTAGTTATAGATGTGCCCGAGGAGGCTAGTGGCACAGTTATCTCAACTCTCACCTCACGTCGTGCTCAACTTATGGATATGAAATCCGAAAATGGTCAAACCCGCCTTATCTTTGAGGCACCAACAAGAGGACTCCTTGGATACAGAGGTCAGTTCGTTGTAGACACTAAGGGTCTTGGTATCTTCTCATCTAGATTTATTGCCTTCAAGGATTATGCTGGTGCCATAGACCACCACGATGTGGGCTCAATGATCTCTATGGAGAACGGCAAGGCGCTCGCCTTCTCACTCGACAACTTACAGCAAAGAGGAGTGCTCTACATTGAGCCAGCTGTAGAGGTGTATGAGGGACAGGTTATTGGTA
>CAYOGJ010000016.1:6588-8686 GCA_964403655.1 uncultured Candidatus Saccharibacteria bacterium
TCGAAGGGTGAGGATATGTATGTTAATCCTACTAAGGGTAAACAACTCACCAACATGCGTGCATCAGGCTCGGACGATGCAATAGTTCTTGTGCCTCCATACAAGCTCGATATCGAGAGAGCGATGGAGATAATGAAAGACGACGAATACATCGAGATTACTCCATCCTCTGTCCGTCTCCGCAAACAACTCCTCACCCAAACCGCCCGTTCCAAAGCAACTAGAAAGGATTTGAAGTAATCATTGACTTTTATATATAAATGTGCTAATATTTAAGTAGAATTCTCGAACCTCACTCAAACTGTTTGGAGGGCCTCATGGCCAGCAGAAACCAGAAGGATTGGTCGTTCACCATTTTCGTCCTGGCTGTCGTGATGTTCATGTGCTCGTTCATCATCGGTCTTCCGATGAAGAATCAGTACGAGGAACACACGAGTGCCATCTCTCCTCGCGCGGAGCCACAGCTCTTCGCGACCACGATGTCTGGCTCGCTCGACTCGATCGAGGCGAATACCATCGGCGTGTCGATGCCTGGATCCTTCTTCGTCGTCAAGCACGCCGGCAACCACCTCTTCTTCGTGAACAACGTTGAGAGCGACTCCGGAGTCACTGTCGAAGCAGAGAGCGAGGAAGATGGAGGAATGATCATCCCTCTCGGAAAAGCTCTCTCCTTCTACGGAAGCGAGTTCACCGGCAGCAAATACCACTTCGTGGTTCGGGTGAAGCATCCTAGGTATTCGATGACCTGTGTCGTCGAAGCCTTGAACAGACGATCCTCATACGGGATGACCGTCTACTGCACTTGAACAACCGAGCCTCTGGCTCGAGCCCGCGGGCAGACTACCAAGTCTGTCTGCGGGTTTTGTTTTATCTAAATTTTATACTCCCCTACTCGAGTACGTTTGATACTGTATGCCAAGGCGTAGGTGCCGAGCTTGTGACCCATCTCATTTGCTAGAGAGCGTATATAGGTACCACTGGAGACATCTGCCTTAAAGTGAGAGATCAGGACCTTCTCACCCAGCACCAAACTCTCTTTCCATTTACTCTTTATCTCGTCTTGTCTGAAATCGCCTTTAACTAAGTCCACTTTATTCAAAATTTCTGTTAGTACATCCTCTTGCCTCTCAAGGCGAGTATTAATATGTTCTAAAGAAAATATTTTTATACCTCTCTCTGGAGTATCTAAGCCATCTGTTTTGCCTCGGACATTCATGAAATTCTTGTTAAAAACTTTGGAAGAGTATGAGGGATAATTTTGAGTCTTCTTATTTCTTATTTCTTTAAGCAATTTCTCCATCTTGAAATCAAGTTTCTGAGGCATTGGCCCAATGTTAGTCACTAACCCTAAGGTGTCGTATGTATCAGTTGCAAAGCTCCAAAGTACTTCAAATTCGTATGTTTTGTCTGAGCTCAAATACTTGTCCTTCTCCTTGGTATTACCAGCAAGCACTAGGAGTAGGCCTTCAGCCATAGGGTCGAGGCGACCCAGGTAAGTCATATTGGTCTCCCTGTGTTCTGGGTGTTCTAAACGAAAACGCTCGATACACTCAAGCGGCGTCTCTCCAACATTTTTATAAAGCTCAATAACTTCAGAATTCACTTGTTTGTATTATATGTTACGACCCCGAGCATTGCTCGGGGTCTGGGTTTCTCACTTCGGGCTGAACTTGGTCCAGTTCGAAGTGATGAAGAAGAGGAAGGCGAAGACCGCGAGAAGCGCGACCACGATGTCCGGGTGAGTGAGGGTCTTCAACCACCCCTCGGGCTTCTCCATCTCGACGAATGGTTGGTTCGCTTCGGTCATGTCGTTCTCGATCATTTCCTGTTCCTTTCGTTTAGGTAGGTACTTCTACACTAAAGTATAGCATGAAATTTAATATTGTCAATCAGAGTTTTAAAATGGCTGATTCTTGGTATAATTCTCCACATGTCTAACCTAGATACAGAACCATACAAGGGGGTTAGAGACTTCTATCCTGAGGATATGGCCATACAGAACTTCATATTCGATGTATGGAAAAAAGTGGCTAAGAGAAGGGGTTATCAAGAGTACGGTGCCTCTCCACTTGAGCATACTGAAATTTATGCGGAGAAG
>CAYOGJ010000017.1:0-8349 GCA_964403655.1 uncultured Candidatus Saccharibacteria bacterium
ACCCTAAGCTTGTTATCTTCAACCTAGAAATAACTGAGCTTGGATGCCTAGACAAAGAGAATTGTGAAATTGACCCAAGTAAAGCAGGAACCGGTGGAGGAGTGGTTACCCCAACCAACAACGGCAGCGCCTACGAGGTTGGCTGCCAAAATGATTGCGTCTCACTGGAAATATCTAACTTACCATTGAAAAAACCTGGCGGTTGCTCAGGTGATATTTGTTACTTAAACACTAATTTAATTAATAAGCTGAAAGAGGTAGACGATGCTATGGGTAACACTGGATGGCAAATTACAGAGGCTTTTCCGCCAACAGCCAATCATGTTGACCCCTGCCACATGGCTGGTAGTAGAGCAGGGACATGTGCCGATATAGCATTAACTGGGGGTACTAGCGTTCAAAACATATACACATTTTTAAAAGCCATAAGGGATCAAGGACTGAAAGCTGATTACGAAGTTACTAGCGCCGCCAGATATACAGAATTACAAAGCAGTGCATTGTTGTCTGAATTTAGAAGCGGTAATGGAATAAGAATCAGACAAAACACGCAAGCAACGGGCGAGCATGCCCATGTAGAATTATAAAATGTCTAAGAAACTTACAATACTAATAGTCGTTCTCACTATCGCTCTTGGTAGCTTCATCCTCTACTATCTTTTGGGGGGAAGAGTAGATGGTCTACCTAGTATTCCAGGCCTTCCTTTCGGCGAGGCACCTATAGACAGCACAGGTGGAGAAACCTCTGGCGGAGGCGCCAATACTGATGGCGAAGGAGAGACTCCGATAGACACTGTGGGAGGAGGCGTGGACGGCATCAAGCTCACCAAGATAACAAGCGAGCCCACCTCTGGGGCTATCACCTTTGTAAACAAAGGCAGTACCTATCTACGCTACGTAGATCGAGCAACGGGTCACATTAGTGAGGTAAAGCTCTCAACCATGGAGAGAACCAAGATCGTAAATATTACTAGACCAAAAATATATCAAGCTATTTGGAAACGAGATGGTACGGGTTTTGTGGAAAGAACTCTTGATAACGAAGAGAATGTTATAAACACTTCAGTTAGTTTAGTACAAAGCACCTCGACCTCTAGTACAACTGAGCCATACATCATCCGCTCAACTCTTCTTAAGGGTGAAGTGGGGGAGATAACCGTTGGGATAGATGGCAGTCTCATATACAATCTAACCAACTCTGGAGTAGTGGCCACATCTAACTTCTTGGGAGAGAAGGCGAAAAATCTTCTAACGCTACCATTTACCTCTTGGAGAATTGCTCCTGTATCGGCCACGACTATACAACTAAGCACCAAACCAAGCCTTCTTAGTCTCGGTTACAGCTATTTGGTCAACCAGATTACAGGCAAACTAAATAGAATACTTGGCCCACTCGGGGGACTCTCTTCAAAGATTAAGTCAGACTCCTCAAGGGTTATTTATAGCTACATATCCAACAACACCCTAGAACTCCAAGCAAAAAACCTTAAGACTGGTGTGATCTTAGACATATTACCCAAAACCTTGGCTGATAAATGCACTTGGAGTAAGAAGTTTGATGCTGTTGTCTACTGCGGAGCACCAAAATCTTTGCCAACAAACCTGCCTGACTCTTGGTACCAGGGGGAGACTAGCTTTACCGATAGTTTCTGGAGATTTAACACAGACACAAACACAGCTGAAGAGCTATACGTGCCACAAATAGAAAGTGAGGGTGCTATAGATATTTACTCTCCAGAGCTTAGCCCCGACGAAGATTACTTGGTATTTATAAACAAGAGAGATCTCTCACTCTGGGTTCTTAAGCTTCCGCTTTAAGTTTATTCCTCACGAAAATCTCTTGAGCGATGGTGAAAAGGTTGGTGGTAAGCCAATAGAGAGCGACCACACCCGAGATGGTGTAAGCGATGAAGAAGACCATGACGGGGAAGAAGTACTTCATTTGAGTCTGCATGCTCTTTGCAAGATCATCGCCAAAAGAAGCTGTTCCTGACTTTGTCTTTGGTTTAACTGGTGAGGCGAACTTGATCTGGAAGTAGGTACTGATAGCAGCCAAAAGAGCCAAAATAGCACTCTTGGCAGTGAGGTCTGCACCTAGAAAGTATGGACTGACTGTCTCGGGCATACCAACAAAGCTATATAACAAATCGGCCTTGATCTCAGGGAATCCCGTTGAAATAAATATATGGTAAAGAGCGAAGATGACTGGTAGCTGTATGAGCAAGACCAGAATACCTGAAAATGGGTTAACGCCACGCTCTTTATACAAAGCTAAAGTCCTTCTGGCCTGCTCTTCTTGATTATCCTTGTACTTAGCCTTAATGCTATCGAGTTCTGGCGCTAAGTTTTGCATCTCAACCTGAGCCCTGACAGCCTTCCTCGAGAGAGGGAAGAGAGCCAACCTCACCAAAATAGTGATGCAAATAATTGCCAACCCGGCACCAAAAGAGGGAAAGAGGTTAAATATTGCTACAAATGCATTGTATATAGGTTCGACTAGCAGGTTGTTGTATAGAGCTGACATAGATGAATTCTATCGTTTTTTAAACTGATTTAGAAGAGAAAGTATTTCTGTCTTCAACCCTTCGCCCTTGAGCAACTTGGCGCTTGGCCTTGCTACAAACAAATACTGATTTGGCTCTATAGCAACAATGGAGTCGCGAACCACAGAGTACACCCTTCTTCTTAGAGTGTTTCTATCTACCGCTAATTTGGAAACTTTTTTAGAAACAGACACTGCAACCCTCGGTCTTTCTGAACCAGGACCAAACCTGAGAGAGAAGTTCTGGCTATTCAAAAACCGCTTTGAAGTAAGGAGATTCGCAAAATCCTTCCTTTCAAGGCGGTTTTGTTTGGAAAGCATTAGGCAGTTAGGCGAGCTCGGCCCTTGCGTCGACGGGCTTTGACGGTTCGACGACCACCTGAGGTCGACTTCCTCTTCATCCAGCCGTGAGCTCTAGCTCTCTTGCGCTTCTTTGGTTGATATGTTGTAGACATATATTAATCAACAAGTTGTCAACACATTATAAACTTTTTTCTGACCTAATACAAGTTTGGGGTAGGACACGCTTCCGTATATACTACATACGTTTCAACAACTCTTTTTATGGATCAACGACAACTTTGGGAAAGCATATTGGCAGAAATAGAACTTTCGGTATCCAAACCCGCCTTTGCCACCTGGTTTAAAGACACCCACATCGTCAAACGAGACGAAAACACCTTGATCTTGTCGGTCCCAAACGCTTTCGCGAGAGATATGTTCCAGTCTCGCTACCATGCAACCGTCCTAAAGCTCCTCCGCGACAAGGACCACACCATTCACGCCGTTGAATATGTAATAAACCGCGACGAACCCAAAAGAAGGGATGAGAAGATAATAAACACAGGTAACGCCAACCTGCCCCTGCCGGATACTTTAGTTAATAAAGACGACAACCTAAACCCAAAGTACACCTTTGAGAGCTTTATTATTGGCCCTTTTAATGAGTTGGCCCACGCTGCAGCCCAAGCGGTAATCAAGTCTCCGGGCCTCATGTATAACCCCCTCTTTATATATGGATCGACTGGACACGGCAAAACCCACCTCATACAAGCCATAGGAAACCATATTAAGACGGTTTCCCCAGGAAAGAGGGTCTTTTATATGACCTCAGAGAAGTTCGGTCAGGACTGCATGAATGCTCTCCAAACCCAAAAAATGGCTGTATTTAAGGAGAAATACAGAAAATACGATGTGTTGATCATGGATGATATCCAGTTCTTCTCTGAGAAGCAGAAGTTTCAAGAAGAGCTATTTCACCTATTTAACACCCTGTACGACAACAACAAACAGGTTATCTTCTCCTCCGACAAGCATCCACACTTCATTCAGGGGCTAGAGGATCGACTTAAATCAAGGATGTCCGCGGGCATGATAATAGACATACCCCAGCCAGACCACGAGTCGCGGGTGGCCATATTAAGCGCCAAATCTAAGCTTCAAAACATTTCCCTGGCTCCAGATGTTATAGATTATTTAGCCAAGACAGTCATTGGCAACATCAGGGACCTTGAGGGGGCACTAAACACCTTGATTATTCATTCTCAACTTAAGGGCAGAGATGTTGCTGTTGCAGATGTTAGAAACTTAATCAAAAGCAATCAAAAGCCCAAAAGGACAGTTGCGGTTAAGGACATTGTTAAGGTCATATCAGACTTCTATTCTGTCGAAGAGGGAAGTATTTATGAAAAGACACGCAGGAAGGAGGTGATCAAACCCAGACAAATTATAATGTACATTTTGAGAGAGGATTTCAACATCTCTTACCCATCGATCGGCGAAAAGCTTGGTGGCAGAGACCACACGACTGTTATTCACTCTTGTGAGAAGATTAAAGAGGATCTAAAGAATGATCAGACCTTGGGTCAGGAGTTGTCGCAGATCCGTAACCTTTTATCTGTTTAAAGACTGTATATAAACTGTTAATAACTTCTTAAGATGAAAGAACAATTCTCAAAAATTATGACTTCTCAAAAAAAGTTATTAGAAGTTCTGATAAGGAATCCACATCTTTCAAATTTAAAAAAAACAAAAAAACCTTTTGTTGAAACATTAAATGAAGTTTTACACATATCCACAGCACTAGTATTAGTAACAAGTATTTATATATGAAAATAGAATCTATTAAAGAAAAGCTTGTGGAAGCAGTTGCTAGAGCAGAAAAAGTTGCTCAGAAGAACCCAACCCTACCAGTTCTTTCTGGGGTATCACTAGAAGCTCTGGGAGGAATACTTACAATAAGGGCAACTAATCTAGATTTGGGCATTTCAATACACTTGCCAGTTAAGGTCATTACTGAAGGACAAGTTGTTGTACCAGCAAATATTTTTTCCTCACTACTTAATTCACTATCTAAAGAGAAAAATGTCTCTTTGTCTCAAGATAAACAAGTCCTTTTGGTTGAAACAAGTACAACAAAGTCATCGATCAAAACTTTGCCAGGAGAGGAGTTTCCAATTATTCCCGAAATCGGAGGTGGAAGTAACTTCTCTCTTCCAACCAAAGACTTGGTTTCCGGTTTGAAGTCGGTGATTTATGCGGCTGCACAGGGGAGTATAAAGCCAGAGTTGTCCTCTGTGTGTTTAATGCATGAAGGAGAATTTTTAGTTTTTGTTGCGACAGACTCATTTCGTCTAGCTGAGAAAAAGATCAGAGTTAAGAAAATACCCAACTTCAACCAAATACTTATTCCTCAAAAGAACGCTCAGGAAATTATTCGAATATTTGACGGTTTGCCAGAAGAGGTTTCTATAAGCATTGAGGAAAACCAAATTGCCATGAGGTCGGGTTCTGTATACTTGGTTTCTAGAACAATAGACGGCTCCTTCCCTGACTATAAGCAGATTGTTCCTAAGGAGAGTGCTTCCAAGGTCGTGTTACTAAAGCAGGATCTAGTGTCTTCTCTAAAAACCTCTTTGATTTTCTCAGATAACTTTAATCAATTAAGAATTCATGTATCACCAAAAACCAAAAAATTTGAGATTGAGTCAAAAAACCAAGATGTCGGGGAAAACAAAGAAGCGGTTGAAGCTGTAATAGAAGGAGAGGAGATAGCTGTTAATGTTAACCACAGGTATTTCACCGACAGCTTTGCTTCCGTGTCTTCTGACAGTCTGGCCCTCTCTTTTGTTGGCGATGGTAAACCAATTTTAATTGAGGGGGTAGGAGACAAGAGTTTCATGTATCTTCTAATGCCGATGAATCGGTAGTCTCAATAAATGTATTCACTAAATAAGTTTTTAGAGAGGATAAAAAACTCTCTAGACATAAGCACAGTCAATAAAAATGCTATCCAAAGTGAGATAGAAAGGGTCACGAGAGTCATTATTGATACCAAAGATATTGATATAAAGGGCGATGTCTTATGGCTCAAGACTACTCCGACAAGAATGACAGAAATAAAAATGAACGAATCTTTGCTTCTAGACTCTTTGGGTAGAATTTTAAATCAGCGAGTGAGCAGAATCTCTTACAAGTAGTTATCTGGCTGGGGATACTGAGGGTGTCTTAAGGTTGCCGAACTGCATAAAGGCTCTGACAGAGGCTTCCCAGTTCTGATACTGAGGATCTAGGCTTGGGTTGATTGGTTCTGGGCCCAGAGGATTGTCTTTGTCGACAAAGTGGAGTATTGAGTGGTTACCAATTGAGCTAAAGTCCCCGCGAATAATAGGTTTTAGGTTGGGATCTATTGGCGATACTGGCTCGAAATTCTCCTTATTGAAACTCGGGAGCACCTTGTCCATAAGTTCTCGCCAAAGAGGAGCAACGATGAAGCCGGCAACCTTCTTCTCCATCGGGACATTCTCGTTGTTGCCTACCCAGGCGCCGATTACAAGGTTAGGGGTGTATCCTACTATCCAAGCGTCTTTATAATCGTTTGTAGTACCCGTTTTGACTGCTACAGGCCTACTTGGGATGTAGAGTGTTGAGCTTGGGCCGTATGCTGGTGTGCGTGCTGTGTTGTCCGACAAGATGCTTGAGATCATACGAGCTGTTTCCTCCGGCATAGCGCGCCTTGGTGAAGGGGAATGTTCGCTTATGGCGCCACCGCGAGCGTCGTAAACTCTTAAGATGGCGTTGTGCGGATTCCTCACGCCGTCGTTTGCAAACACACTGTAAGCAGAGACAAGCTCAAGAAGAGAGACCTCGCCGCCTCCAAGAACAAGCGACAAGCCGAATCTGCTCGTGTCTCCCAAACTCTGTATTCCCAAATCTTCTGCAAAGCTAATAGAATTTTTTATGCCGGCTAAATACAGAGCCTGAACAGCGGGAAGGTTGATGGATTGTGCCAAGGCATCGCGAATCTTCATTGGTCCGCGAAAGAGATCATCGTAATTTGAGGGAGAGTAACAAGTATCATCTGTTTCAAATTTGTCCCAAGGGCAGCTTGGAGAGAATTGAGTTGGAACATCCCAAAGTATTGTTTCTGGCGTGTATCCCTTATTGAATAGAGTGGCATAAACAATTGGTTTAAAGGTTGAACCTGGTTGTCTGTAGGCTACAGCAGCATTGAAGTTGCCGTCGATATCCTCATCGAAATAGTTTCTTGAGCCAGATAGAGCCAAAATATCTCCAGTTTTTGGGTCTATGACAACAATTGCATTATTGTCTGCATTGAAGTTTTCTTGGTTGATGGCACCATACTTTTTAGCTACTGCCTCTGCTGCTTCCTGAATATCGTAGTCAAGTGTGGTGGTTACCTTAAGCCCTGCGTTTTGTAACGCGTCTTCACCAAACTGCTCAAGCAGTGTGTCTATAACATAAAACACAAAATGCGGAGCCTTGATGCCGCCGGTGTTCTCCCTTGGATTGAAAAGAACCTCCTCTTTAAGAGCCTTGGTATATTCCTCCTCAGTTATTTGCTCTTGGCTGCGCATTTCTCTGAGGACGAAATTCTTTCGTGCTTCTAGTTTGTCTTTGTGTTTACCGTAAGGGGAGTAGAAGGTGGGGGCGTTTATTATGGCTGCTAGATAAGCAGACTCGGCAACAGTGAGATCCTTAGCACTTTTGCGATAAAAACTCTGTGAGGCCTCCTCAACCCCGTACAAACTTCCACCGAAAGGTATTTCGTTTAGGTAGATATTGAGGATCTCATTTTTGTCGAGTACACCATCAAGCTTTATGGAAAGGATTACCTCCTTTAGTTTTCTCGTTATCGTTTTGTCTGCAGTTAAGATTGAATTTTTAACCACTTGTTGTGAGATGGTGGATCCTCCTTGCGACAGAGAAAAGGTTTTTATGTTTACCCACATTGCGCGCATTAGAGATTCAAAATCGAAACCCCCATGGGTGTAGAAATTTCTGTCTTCAACCGCAACCACTGCTTTTTTTACATTGTCGGAAATGTCTTTGAAGGGGATGAGTGTGCGTTTGATATTTTGCCCCATGTCGTAGAGGAGGATCTCTCCTGTTCTGTCGTAAATTTTAGTTGACTGAACCACCTTCCTTTCGGTCAGGTCTGAGAGGTCTGGGATCTTTAGACTCGCAACCCAAATAAAGCCAAGTCCAAAGACCACAAAAATGACTGAAAAAAACAGAGAAAGAGTGTTTTTCCTATGTTTCCAGGCCCAAAAGCGTTTAACAGGGTTCATAAAACAATCTTAACATGTTAGATTACTCATATGGATAAACAGACAGAAGAACTCTTAACTCGAGGTATTTCAGAGATCATCGGTAAGGAGGATCTGATAAAAAAACTTGGCAGTGGTAAGGAGCTTAAAGTTAAGCTAGGGATAGATCCAACCTCTCCAAATATTCACCTAGTTATAGCCATCCCACTTTTTAAATTGAGGGATTTCCAACAACTT
>CAYOGJ010000018.1:0-3357 GCA_964403655.1 uncultured Candidatus Saccharibacteria bacterium
TCGAATTCGATCACAAGGGAGCAAGAGACCACAACCATGCTTACCAATCCAGCACAGAGCAAAACAATTAGGGAGTGTTTTGAAATATGTCTCTGAACATAGTCTCGTAACGACTGCATTTGCCTAAATTGTATCATTGAAAACAGAAATATATCTGTTAATATAGCTCTATTCCGCGTTAGCTCAGTCGGTAGAGCGCCTCCCTGTTAAGGAGGATGTCCTAGGTTCGAGCCCTAGACGCGGAGCAGTTAAAATTAAATAAATAAAAACCGCAAGTTAGACAACTTGCGGGGGGTGGGTGAGAGGGGGTCGGTTTAGCCTTACGAGGACAGGATTTTGAGAACAGATCGTGTGTCTCGCAATTTCGTAGTCTGGCGAACCAAACCACTACTTAGGGAATAACCAGGCGAACTTCAAGCCATGATGACCCTTTGACCCCTCAGGTACCTAGGATTTCCCCTGAGGTTTGGGCTGTTCCATTGCTGGAATCGCAGTTGCTTTCTTCCTAGCCCCTAACACCCACAGTGATTCTATATTTTAGCTATGTGCGGGTCAAGAGTTAGATTTGTTTATTGGTTTGGAGGTAGATTGACAATATGCATAATATCTGCTATAGTGAGAAAAGTAGTAAATGTTCCTTTCGTTACCTCAACACACTTGGAGGCATTACTCGGATGAAGTTGATGAAAGCGTTCGCAGTACTCATCGTCATCGCTATCGCTTCTGGAGCTTTGAAGCTCTGGTACGATACGGTGCTGGTAGGGAACTACTTCGCATCGTCGGGCGTGTTCTTGGCCGTCATGGCCGTATTCGCCCCGTTCGTCGTGGCCGCATTGGCATCCGTTGCCATTCGGTCCATCGTGAAGCTCGACCCCTCTGACTTCAACTAACCAGGAGCACATCGAACATGCATAATCGCATTGCGACGCTCGTCATCGTTCTCTTCGCGTTCGCACTCGGCGCCTGCGACAAGGCGATGGCGAACGTCCAGACGCTTCGCACCACGAACTGCGGCGTCGACTGGGCACTGATCGCACCTGGTCAGACCATCCCGAAGAACCTCACCATGTGCTCGTACTCGGTCACTGTCCCGGACTACCCGCTTCAGGGTGAGACGAGGTTCAAGACCTCGTTCAAGGACCGGGTGATCGCAAACGTGGAGATCCCGTACGAGTACCAGATCGTCGACGCCCTGAGGTTCATCGGCGAGGCCAAGTACCTCGGCAAGGTGAACAGCGACGCGCAGGACGCGAGCAATTCGTCGGGCGCATACGAGTCGGCAGAGAACACGGTGATCGACAAGCGAATCCGCGATGTCGTCACCAGCATGTTGATCACTCAGGACATCGTCGAGTTCTCGCAAGCCGAGTTCGAAGACAGTCTCCTGTTGGAGGTCAACAAGCGGCTTGCGGACAAGGGGGTTCGTCTGAACTTCCTGTCCTTCGTGCCGACACCCGAAGAGCAGACCCGTCTCGCCATCGACATGATGACGGCCATGCGGGTCTACGAATCGAAGAACCTCGGTGAGCTCGGACAACGTATCGCGGTGGCGCGTGCGAGCGCAACCAAGATCGAGGTGGGTCAACCGACTGCATCAACACCTGATCAGCGTTAGTGGATAGGGATGTGGGCTTTAACTGCCACCCAAAGAAGGTCACTCAGACCTCTTGGGTGGCTTTCTTTTTATGTTGTAAAAGCAAATTTTTTGATCTGCTCTAGATTAATGTCGGGATAAGGGCACTCTTGAGCCCAATCTAAGGCTCGAACTAGGGCTCGAAAATCGTCCATTAAATTGAGCAAGGAGAATTATTAAAATTGACATACATCATAATTAATGTTATTAATTAATTTAGATTGGAACTTCTTACCTCGGGGGAGAAATGAACGGAACCGCATTGTTTTGGAGTACGCTGACTGAATATGTTAACTCTTATCACAAGATGCTCCAGAAAAAGCCCAGGCTTTTTAGAAGGGCATTCAGAAGTGATCCTGGGAGTATCCTCAATGCCTATCGCGAAGGTGATCTTACCTTCAAGCAGGCGGTGAAGGAACTCGAAAAGTGGAGAAGGAGTTCTTCATCCAGATCCAACAGCAAGTAGAGGTTGATACAAAGCATGGCCAGACTCAGTCTGGTTTTTTCATATATAATAATTCGATGTCTGAAGCACTCATTAGGAAGATTCGTGTTTATGTAATAGTTAGTTCCATCCTTGCATTAACGACTGCAGTTGGTGCTTATGGTTACTTCATCTCAAATAAGAACAATGTGGAGCTGACTCAGAAATTAAATGAGACCAGAGAAACTCTTGGTAAAACTCTAGATGAGAATTTGAAGTTAAGTGAGGATCTCCGGATTGCTAGAGGCGACATAGATCAGTACAACTCTAAGATAGATGGACTCTCGAGCACTTTGGAGAGACTTAAGAAGTTAGCCGAGACAGATAGGGAACTACTTAAGCAATATTCCAAGGTCTACTTCTTAAACGAGGATTATGTTCCCAGAGGTCTTACCGATATTAGCCCAGTCTTTCTTTCGAATCCAAATAAGCCACAACAAATACTTGCCCTCGTTTACCCCTTTCTTCAAAGACTTCTCGAGGATGCAGATATAGATAATGTTGATCTAAAGGTTCTCTCGGGTTATAGATCCTTCGAATCTCAAACAATTTTGAAGGACGCATACACTGTGACTTACGGAGCTGGTACCGCGAACAAGTTCTCTGCGGATCAGGGCTACTCTGAGCATCAACTAGGTACCACCATAGACTTCACCACCTCGAAACTTGGTTCAACTATATCGGGTTTCGGTAAGACGGATGAATACAAGTGGCTTTTGGCCAATGCTCACAAACATGGTTTCGTCCTCTCATATTCAGAGAGTAACCCCTCATACATTTTCGAGCCTTGGCACTGGCGCTTTGTAGGTATTGCTCTCGCCACTCGATTGTTTGAGGAGAACCAGGAGTTTTATACTTTGGAGCAAAGACAGATAGATGCTTATCTAGTCAATCTTTTTGAAAGTAAGATCGAATAGGCTAAAATAATCTAGATGATTCCTAATACTTCTCCTTGGATAAAGCAGCTCAACCGCACTAGACCCGTGAAGCCCTTAGACAAGGATCTCTCGACCGACGTGGCGATAGTGGGTGGTGGCATAGCGGGTGTAATGACAGCTTACTTTGCACTAAAGGACACTAAACAAAGTGTAGTGCTAATAGAAGCTGATAAGGTTGCACACGGAGCCACTGGCCACAATGCTGGCCAGCTCGCTAGTTATTTTGAAAGACCTCTACCTAGCATGGTTGAGGAGTTTGGTGAGAAGTTAGCAACAGACGGAGTGCGCTCAGTCGAGTCAGC
>CAYOGJ010000018.1:3367-7959 GCA_964403655.1 uncultured Candidatus Saccharibacteria bacterium
AACACCTATTTATCGGTTCACTGGTTATGCGGGAGTGGTAGAACTTGAAAAGTTGATTGATTTCTTAAAATCAAATAAGTATCGAGAGAGAAATGGTTTACAGCGTGAATCTATTGTCGTTTCAGAAAGCTGGGAGGGCCTCTCTAGCATTCCAGAGGAGTACAAGGATTACTATTCACTTGCAAAGCATAAAGATATTTTGAGTCTGCTCGACACAAACAATTCTGACTATATAGCTTGCATTTCGTACCAAAAGGGTTGTACCAATAGCGCCCTTGTAACGGAAGAGCTTATTGGTTACTTGTACTCAACATATGCAGATCGATTCTCTTTCTACGAAGAGAGTCCACTCAAGATAGTTAGATTGAATGAAGACAATGCAGAACTCGAAGTGCTTAATAGGAAGATTATCGCTAAGCGAGTAGTCCTTTGCACAAATGGGTTTGAGAATTTTTCCATAGACAATAATGCTGGCGAGGATATAAACACCGAATTTCATCACTTAGTTGCAGGTCGTATTGGTTATATGGCGGGGTACGTCCAACCACTTAACCACCCACCAACAGCTATTAGCTACTACATGAAAGAGAGACAAGGTTCCTCAGATCCAACAGGTGATACTTACTTCTATCTAACTCGGAGACCTCATGAGAATGAAGGTGAGAAAGACATGGATTTCAACTTGATATGTGCTGGTGGTCCAGAGAAGGTTTTGCCCAATGGCGCTCTGTACTCACGAACACATTCCTGTGATGAAGAGGTTCAGGAGAGAATTAGTGACTTCCTGCAAACAAACTATGGTAAACATCAAAAGGAGACAGAGTATGCCTTCTGCTGGCACGGGCTGATGGGCTATACACCAAACAGTATTAGACGCATTGGTAGTGAACCACTTAACCCAGTGCTCATGTATAACTTGGGTTGCAATGGTGTGGGTATCCTGCCCTCAATCTATGGAGGTAAGAGGATCTCCCAAATTCTTAATGGTGTTCATTTAGAACCATCAATCTTTGACCCACGGGATCAGAGTAAATGATATAATGTTGTTATGAAAACCAATATCAAAGCAACCAATATTGAGTTAACCGAAGCAATAAGAGATTACGCCTTAAAAAGATTCTCTAAACTTGAAAAGTATTTAGGAAACAAAGATGTATTGCTATCTATCGAGTTAGCTAAGACCACTGATCATCACAAGCATGGAGACATATTTAGAGTAGAGGCCAGGATGTCGGGGGCGGGGATGAGTAATTATGTTGCTCAAGAGTCAGATGATTTGTACAGAGCTATTGATCTTGTCGAGACAGATATCATTCAAGATGTTACAAGAGACAAGAGCAAGAAAAGAGAACTTTTGCGCAGCGGGCAGAGGGCTATAAAGAATATGATTCAAGGCTTCCCCTGGTTTGGTAGGAAATAATTAATCGTTTCCAATCTCGACTTGTTTGACCCTCTATTTAGTTTATGGCATCCTAGGAAAAGAATTTTTGTTCTAGTAATCACTATAACCAGAGGTTTCTGTGACTCACGAATCGGAAGTCGGTGACATGCAGTATTTTGTGGTCAAGTATATCCTGCCTGATGGAAGGGTTGTGGGTTATCACACATGCACCTTTTGTACAGTGAAACCCAATTTGGAAAGAGCTAAAAGATATCGAGGCGTCAGTGCAGAAAGGATCACTGAGCAGCTTGCTGTCATTCGTAAGAATTTCGAATCCATTTGGAATTGGTCTGGCGGGGTGGGAGAGCGTTATCGAAGTAATCCAATTTGGGAAAGTCATTCGTTTCAGGATATCTCGATTGTCGCTGAGCTTGTGGCTGCATAAGGCGTGCGAGTTATTCTGGTGCCATGCCTAAGTGCGGCACCTTTTTATATTAAAAATCAATGTTTGCCTCTTAGGTAATCAACGTAAAGCATCTCCTTTTTTCCTGGGGGGATCACTTTGTCCAGTATAAGTTTATTATCCTCGATATGAGCTTCGGTTATTATCATGTCTCCCATGCGCGCTCTTGGCCAGACTTCATAGGCGCGTATCTTTCTCATAGCAACTTCAGGAGAATCGTTTGTAATATCAGAGTGCTCTTTCTTAATCAATTTAGTGTAAGTGGCCTCAGAATCATTTTGAGGAATTTCTTTTATTTCACCATTAATCCATTTCGGTATTACCTCTGCTAGGAGCTCCCCACCGAGTGTTCCAAGCATTTCCTCAGCTTTGGTGTAGTGTTCTGGGTTATGGTCGAAGGCGACTTCTTTGGTTATCAAGACTGGTCCTTGATCCATCTTGGCATTCATTCGCATAATACTTACCCCCGTCCTCTCACCAGTTATGATTGCTTCCTGTATTGGTGCTGGTCCGCGTAACTTGGGCAGGAGAGATGGGTGGACATTTAGTGTTTGAAACTTTGGTTTAGATATTAAGCTTTCCGGCAAGATCTTGCCGAAGGAGGCGACGATATATAGATCTGCTTCAGGTATTTCTGGCAGTGGACCCTTGGAACTTTTTATCCAAAGTTCTGGCTCATAACCTTTGGATTTAAGTGCGTCTAAAACATATTCGGAAAACTTCGATGAACCAAAAAATATGTAATCAAGTTTATTCGTCATTGTGTGTCGGAGGCACATCCTCGATGTCAGTCGCTTTGTCTATAAACAAGGTGCCGTCTAAATGGTCTATCTCGTGTTGAAAGATTTGTGCTAGCAGACCTGAGGCACCTCTCTCCACTTTTTTTCCATTTTCGTCCAGGGCCTTTATGGAGACTCTCTCATGTCTCTCGACTTTGCCATATAGCCATCTAACTGAGAGACAGCCCTCTTCCATCACTTTCTTCTTTTTTGATAGTTTTGTTATTTCAGGATTTATAAATACTAGGTCGGGAAACTCAGTCTCTTTATCTGCATTCTTACCGATATTGAAGGTCCTACCTGCTACGACAAATATTCTCAAATTTATGCCAATTTGAGGTGCCGCTATGGCAACACCGTCTTCCTCTCCATGCACGGCCTGCTTCATTTTCAGTATGATCTCTTTGATCTTTGGTGATTTGATCTCGTTTTCTGGCACAACCAAAGCCACCTCTCTGAGGATGGGGGAATCTTTTTGCAGTATTGCGGTTGTAGGCATGTTTAGAAGATGCTCTCAGGGTCTACTTTAATCAAAAAGTCTGGTGTTAGCAAAAGCAATTTATCTAGAAGTGATTCGTCAGGCCAGTTTTCTCTAGAGATTCGGATGATCATACTGAGTTCCTTTGCTTTGTTTGTACTACCTTTTTTTATCATAAAATGAGGGTTGAATAACTCAAAGTCATTCTTCATCTTGATTGAGACGCTCTCAATTCTCTCTTGAGTTCCGGTATAACTTACTTTAATGAAATAGGAAAATGGAGGATAGTGTAGTGTTTCTCTCTCGACAATCTCACTACGATAAAAATCTAAAATATTGCCTGCAGTAGCCCACTCTAGTATGTCTGTGCCAGCATTTCTCGTTTGTATTAAGAAGCGCTCACTTGTTACCTCCTTTAACCTTGTCACCAAATAGAAGATTCTTTCGTTGATGTAGAAGTTAGGTATGGAGAATAGTGAATCAAGTGAGACGACGCCTACTGTTGGTACTCTGTCTAGATATTCTATGGCCATCTCTGTGCCGATGAGCACAGACTGTGGTGTGTCATGGAACCTCTTGATAATTTCAAGAGCCTTGGCTTTTGTTGGGGCATGTTCTTTACTCAGGATAAAAATGTTTATCTCCGGCATCTTCTCTTTACACTCTCGAGCAATGGAGTCTATGCCAATACCTAGAGGGTTAAGCTTCCAACTCTGACAAGAGTCACACCTCGTTTCTGCTGTGCGCTTGGCACTACAGTGGTGACATTTGTAGTAATTCAAAACTTCACCTTGTATCTCTTGTGTATGAAGAACTAGCGGAGAAGAGCAGTTTTTGCATAGTAATAGTGAGCCACAGTCACCGCAGGCTGTAGTAGAAGAAAGGCCTTTACGCACCCCGAAAAGAAATATTTTCTTATTCTCTGTCAGAGACATTTTGATAAGTTTTTGAAGTTTCTCGGAGATTATCTCGAATTCTTTTTTAGCTCTCATGTCAACGATTTCACCGGATGCATTGTCCTTAAGTCTCCAAGTTAGAGGGGTAACATCGCTATACACACCCTCCTTCTCAAGCCATAAGCTTTCCAAACTTAGTACCGAATCACCAAGAACAAGATTCTTGCCACATTCTTTGCTGTAATGTTTTAGAAATATTTTGTAGTCTAAGAAGGGTCTTTTAAGCGAGCGATAAGCTTTGGAGTTCTCTCTCTCAACAATTATTAAACCAAGATCAGGTTTGTCGAAAACTGAGTTGGATGGAGTGGTGATGAGCAGTATTGGATGTTTTTCGCTAAGTATTCTAGTAAAGAGTTTTTTAAGCCCTACAGGAGTGAGGCCTGAGCTACTATAAACGAATTTCTCTATACCAATACTGAGCTCAGTTGTGGCCTTGTCCAAATCTTTCTTTGTAGGCGCAATGAACATGACTGAAGACCCCTTCGCGAATGACTCTCTGATAATTCCTCGATACTCTCTATAGCGCTCATCTTCA
>CAYOGJ010000019.1:0-7888 GCA_964403655.1 uncultured Candidatus Saccharibacteria bacterium
CTTCTGTACTCTGCTACTGGAATAGCTTCGACATTACAATGAGCTGCAACAGTCCCGATAAAAGACTTCGCATCTACCCACATGGGGTATTTCTTGATAAAAGTGGCTCTCATAAAAGTGCCTCCATAACTTGGTTTATACGTCCGTCAGGCAATGATTTTTCTAACAAAGCAATCTGCACCTTCTTGAGTTTCGCCTTGCTCTCGATTTCTTTTAGTTCTCTAGTGTTGCCCTCAGCTCTCATCTTTACGTACAAGCCCCTGTAGCTCTCTAGATCGGCTTTTAAGTTGTTAATCCTAATAGACACACCACGAACGTCTAATGTTGGCGTATTCTTGACTTCTTCCCTCTTACTAGAAGAGTATTGATACCAGTTTGTTTTCACGTTTCTAATGTGTTCATCAGCACTGCAAGTATCCTTATCCTGTCCGCAAGTACACCCCACTTCTTTTCGAGCATCGGTTATACGTCCTGAGTATTCAATAATTCTCTTAGTGCCATAGAACCGGCCATCTACTAACTCAGAGCAAGAAATGAGTCTTCCCCCTGAGTTTCTAAAGTGTGCTAGTATTCGGTCTTTGTCCGTCATTTTTGTATTGCTAATTTTGTTTCTATTCTCCATTTTTCCACCAGGCTACGGAGATGTTTTTTACACAATCTTTTCTTAAAAGCCTCTCTGGTACAGTACTTCTTGATACACTTTGACATCCTTGTTCCTCTAGTAACTGTATCAGTCGATATCCCCCCATAAACCCCCTTGCTTAGGCCGTTCTCTCTGCCGTATTCAAGCCTAGTTTCCCAATTGTTGTCTTCCCCCTCACTAAAAAGCAGTGAGTCTTGGGTATGACAATTGGTTTAACTGAGTTTCGTATCCGTCAGACCAAGTAAAACCGCTTCTCTTCGTTGCCACCTTTCGGTACGGTAGGCTTCTTGGTAGCCCCAGCAAGCTGTTACCAGCTTTTTCTAACCCTCATTAAGAGCTAGAAAAAACGGGTGAGCATTATTTCGTATAGTTGATATTGATGAAGTTTTCATATCGGCTCACCGTTCGATATTACTTTTTACTAGACATTCTCTGAGTGAATGGGAGTAGTTGGATTGGTGCAAACGTCTTCACACCCAGCGCATAATCTCCAACCCAATGCCTTTTCTTCCATTCATTCAAAAAACGTCTTTTAATGTTCTGAGTTTCCTCATTTCAGCCCTCCGTAGAGAGCTGTATCAGGAGACTAAAAGGGTATGTCGTCTGCTACTTCTTTTGAGGTCGGTCCCTCGTCAGTAGTTTCGGTTGGTTCATCAGCTACTGCCATAGACTTTGAGAACATTGGGACGTTAGGATTCTTTTCTCGAATACTTTTGGGCGTCATGTTCAAAAAGACTGACTTTCCGGCTTCAATCACCACATCTTCATCGGTATTGTTTTTGATCGAGAGGTACTTACCATCACCGTTCTTATTGTCATTGATATATCCGCTTAATATTTTGATGTATTTCATTACACCCCCTTGTTAAAACTAAATACTAATGTGTATCCATCCTTTAGACACTTGGCCGTGCCATTCATTTCCTCATCACGCTTCATGGTTTTAATTTTTAGTTTTATGTTTTCTTCTTTGGCTAAAAGTTCATCAGAGTATTGATACTTCCGGTCATTCTTTAACTTGAATGTCCCGAAGGGTTTAGAAAGTCCAGTCTTTTCAAGATCATTATCGATAATCTCTTGCATAATGGGTTGTTTGAGTTCATCAAGCTCAGTCTCTAACGATTTAATTTTTGTCTTTAGTTCAAAGTATTTTTGAAAGTTGTCTGTCATAAAATCTCATCCTTTACTATCTTTCTGCCTTTTTCTTCATTGACTATGTAAGTAGTCAGATCCCAGATTCTTTCTCCGTTTTTATCCACTGGGTATGGGTAATTTCCCTCTTTTTTTATTTGATTTGCTTTTACGTATTTCATATCCAAGTCATAGAGGAATCTCCCAATACCCCACTTAACCGCAGCTCTTTTGAAAGCATCCGAAAATTGACCCTTATCAGCTTCCATGTCAGATTCAGTTCCGGTGTCATACTTCCATATCCAGCCATTTGATGTGTTGATTCCTATTCCGGCTATAAGTTTTGTTCCCACATACTCATACTTGTCTTGCCAGTTCTCAGGCCCACAAACAGTGTCTAGTAGCTCCATAACGTCTCTTGCATCTATGTAAGCCACACACTGACAAGATGGCTTGTTCTTGGAGAATGACTGGACCCTCCACTTGTAAGATATTTTCTGTTTCAGGTCTTTTAGATTCATAGAAGCTCCACTCCGGCTGCTGAGTCTCTTTCGAGCATGGCCATTTCTTCCATACCGCTAGCGAGTCTTTCAACCTGCTGTCTTGCCCCTGCGGCCTCTGCCACCGCCAGAAGTTTGATTAAAAAGTCCACCTTTTGTTCTCGGTCCATGAAAGGCTCAAGTTCAAAGTAGGTATTTAAGTACTCGATCAGTTGCACATTTTGTGCGTTTGTGTTATTGTTATTCATAAACTACCGCTCCTACGGTGGTTTTTTTATTTATTAAGATAATTTTTCTCGTTAATACTCTTTGCACATACCCAGGGTTTGAATCCTTGCTCTTGTTGGATCTTGCGAGCAACACGAACATTCTCTTTCCAGTCAGTTTTGAACTCACTCCCGAATCTCTTTGTATGTACTGAGTTTATTTGAAACACACCGTGGTCTACTGTTCCATTTCTATTCTTGTCATTGAGTGCGTTTGTTCTTAATCCAGATTCACACTTGGCTACCCATATAGCTCTATCGGCATCGTCACCAAACACTTCAATGATGTATTGCATGACCTCTTGTTTAGGTGAAGCTGAGGGAGTCGCTACAAGAGCTAGTGAGTCTGTCCTGACTTCACCCCTTACACCGGGTGTCACTAGCTCCTGAGCGTTCACAACAGGCGCAAATACTAGAGAAGGCGAAACTAATTGATATACTTTAGGGAGAGCAGCACAACCAAGAGCCATACCGAGCATAACGGCAATAGGAATAAAGCGATCAGCTCCAGTTTTGACATAAAATTTCTTCCCTAAAATATTTTTATAAGCTCTCTTGTGATAGTTGTGTGGTAATCTACTTTGCATATACCCCCAGTCGAACAAGTAATCTTCTTACTCTCTGTTGGCTGACTCTTGTACCAGTCGCAGCTAAATACTCTCTTGCTATGAGGGTAGGACTCACTGGTTTTCCAGACTTGATGTGACTGACAATATAATTTCTCAGCGTGAGATTAGGAGGAATACAATCTGTTTTCGGATTCAAAAACCGATCTACATATTCAGTGTGTAACAGTGTGATATACTTTGTTTGTGTTTGCATATAAAAAAACCCGCTATTTCAGCGAGTTATGCAAACTTAAAACGGTTATGTTCTTCTTGAAGTTATGATCCCGGATAAGGATTATAACCTGTGGAAGAGTGTGTTTTAAGTTGGCGATAGCTGCCGAATTACTGTAAGAATAGCACACCACCAACATAGGTGCAATAGGCAAAATGATCTGGTAAAGAAAGATACATTTAAGATACATTGCCTAACATAACCCGAAAGCATAAAATGCAGACGGACGTTATGGATGACTTTGTTGTATACCTAAAGAGAAGGGGTCTAGCTGCTCGAACTATAGATCAGCATTGTCACCGACTCCAACACATTCTACCGTTTACTCTTGATTCGTTTACCAAGCTCATAGTAGATAAAAGCCCTGCTTTAATGAATAAATATCTACAAACTGGTGGGCATTGGTGTGATCTTAACAAAATAGAGTATCCTCAAGGGTTCTTCTCACAGATAACAGAGAAGCCTAAAACACGACTCACTCTCTCAGATGATGAGATAAGGGCCTTTCTTAATATAGACAGTCCACATACCTGTTATTGGTATCTCCTGGCATATCACGGATTCAGACCGGGTGAGGTACAGGGAATGAGAGTATCGTATGTTGATCTTGCCGGACACTCAATAACTCTCCCTCAATCAAAAACAGGAACAGGAAGAACAGTAAGGATTCATGATTCATGTTACCCCATCTTAAAGGAACATATAAAAAAGTGTCAGGATAAGATGTTTACCGTCTCCAACACCGCCTATCATAAGGATTTTATAAGAAGATTAAAGAAACTAGGTATAACCAAGCCTGTAACTATGTATACATTTCGTCACTCATTTGCAACACGACTCTTACAGGAAGAACAACCCCTTTTTGTAGTACAAGATATCTTAGGTCACTCTGATCCTAAAACAACGAGAATCTACTATCATGGTAATCTCAAGGCTCAAGAGAAAGCTATGAAGAACGACCCACTTAACTTACAGACCCCAGAAGATAAGTTGAACAAGATAGAGGAGTTTATTAAGAACACAATACACAATGACCCTAGATTCAATCAAGCTAAAGTAAGAGAGTGTTTATCGCTATTCTGGAAAACTGTTAATATGTTTATATTGATACCCTTGACATCTCTTATCATATCGTAGTATTTTGATCCCATCTGTCCAGACTCCGCCTCAAACCCAATTATGGGTAGGGCGGTTTTTTTGTACTCACATAGCTCAACTGGTAGAGCTACTGAGCAGGGCAGGCACAGTGATAAGGGTTCAATCCCCTTTGTGAGTGTAAAAATTAAACTTATATTAAATAAATATAGGGAAAGTATAAACCAAGTAGGGCAAAGTTTGCAACGCACTGGAGCAAAAAAAGCAGGAGCCTTATAACTATGAAGTTCATAGCACAAATTAAAGAAGTGAAGGTACGTGAAGCTCCTAGTGGCGACCGAGAAACACGAATAGTGATAGTAACTGAGGAACTAACAGCAGCAGAATTAATGAAATACATAGGTGAGGAAGTAGTAAGTGTGGAGGTTAATGATGGCTAATGAAAAATCCGACAATTCGGATAAAGTACCCCAAGTATACAAAGAAATAGAGTTTGCTGACTTCATTGATTTCATCAAGCAAGGATTGTGGAGAAATGGAAAGCTACTTTCTGAGTTGTGTTCAGTGGATGAGGATACGATCACAGCATGGAAGAAACAACCTGAGGCAATTGCAGCACGAAAACTCTCAATGTCTGACACTCTCAAAACTTTTAAAAACCGAGGTGATGTGGAAAAGAGACTCAAAGAACAAGGCATGGAGTTTGACCCAGATAAACAAGAAGTAAAAGTGAAGATTGAAATTACAAACTTGAGTGATGTGTAACTAGAGCGTTACTGGGGGAGGCGCAACTCTAGAGCTTCCCCAGTGCCGAACACAACACTGAAGTTTGACAATCAGGTACAGCCGAAGCAGTTAGAAGCGTTGCAGCTTTCCAAGACTGTTCCGGTTCTTTTCTATGGCGGAAGCAAAGGATCTGGGAAAGCTACTGATCTAGACGCGCTGCTATACACCCCGCAAGGAAGCAAGCGCATGGGTGATATTCGCATTGGTGACAATGTAGCTTGTCCCGATGGCTCATATTCGCCAGTAATTGCTGTTCATCCACAAGGTAAGCAAGACCTTTACCGAGTTACATTCATTGACGGCGCAAGTGTTCTCTGCACCCTTGATCATTTGTGGTTGGCTCATGTGGTCGGTAAGACAAACAAGCGCAGCGAACACTATTCAATTTTCACTACTAAAGAGTTGATCACACTCCTTGATAAAAGAGCTAAATCAACAAGGCGAGTTAAGCCAAACATCACTATTCCCCTGACGCAGCCGGTAGAGTTCACCAGACCAAAAAAATACCCTTTTACGGTTGATCCATACGTTCTCGGCTTTCTACTTGGAGACGGTTGTCTAGTCGGAAGTAATATCACATTCACCACTGATGATCCATTTTGTGCGCTGGAAATTGCCAAACATCACCCTATTTCAAAGTATGCTGACAAATACACATACGGCATCAAGGATCGTGCGGTACTCAAGGGAAAACTCAAAAAGCTATCACTTTACAAAAAAGGCTCAAAAGATAAGTTTATTCCTGATCGCTACCGCTATAGCTCAATCGCTGACCGTTTCTCACTCATTCAAGGATTATTTGATTCAGATGGTTATTGTGATGATCGTGGTCATGTTGAGTACACGAGCATCAGCCAAGAGTTAGCTTATGGCGTACAGTGGATTGTTCGATCACTCGGCTTCAAAGCGACACTTTCAACGAAGCAGGGTATGTGTAATGGCAAGCGGTGCGAACTAGTCTACAGACTTTACATTCAAGGAACTGGATTAGAGCGACTATTCAGACTTGATAGGAAAAAGAACCGAGTCAAAGAGTACAACAATGGACTTGGTGAGGTTGCCCGCAGACTTGTTTCTATTGAGTTTGTGAAGAAATCCGAGGCTCAGTGCATTACTCTCAGGCATCCGGCTGGCTTATACCTCACGAATGACTTTATCGTTACACACAACAGTTACGTTACCCGCTTTCGTGAGATTCGTCGTCGGCTGAAGTATCCCAATTCAAAGGGTCTGATTGTCCGTCGCACCTATCCAGAATTACTCTCAAATCATATTCGTAAGTTCTGGGAAGAATACCCTGAAACTAGGAATTGGTACAACAAGTCTGAAAAAGTTATTCACTATCCTAACGGCTCAATCACTGAGTTCTCGTATCTCAAAAATACTGATGACGTTTTTACATATCAAGGTCGTGAGTATGAGGATATTTCCATTGATGAATCGACACAACACACATGGCAAACGATCCAAATATTAAGATCATCACTAAGAACAACCAGAGCTGACATCACTCCGCGAATGTTTCTGACAGGCAATCCCGGTGGGTTGAGCCATGCCGATCATAAGCGAATATTTATAGACAGGATATTTAGGGAAGGTGAAAACCCCAAAGATTATGCTTTCGTCCAGGCATTTGTTACAGACAACAACGCCTTGATGGATGCAGACCCAGAGTATGTGAAACGGTTGGAAGATCTACCAGAACATTTACGCAAAGCATATCTGGAGGGGGATTGGAACATCTTTGCCGGGCAGATGTTTACTCAGCTTACTCCATCCAAGCACATCATTGACCCAATTAAACTCCCGCCGGGTACTCAATACTTCGCTGGGTATGACTATGGTTACAATCATCCCTTTGCTTTCGTCTTATGTGCGCTAACTCCATCGGGTGAGTATTTTGTGGTGTCGCATATAAGGGAGCGATTCGTCGAGGTTGCAGACCAAGCAGCACTCATGCTCAAGATGCTTGAGGGAAAGGGCCGAGTCACCATCTACGCCGGACACGACATTTTCAATAAAGAATCAGGAAAGACCATTGAAGATCAATTACTAGAAGCTGGATTTGCTCGCTCAGGTCACTCGATTGTCAGAGCGGCGATAGATCATGTGAACGGTGTAGCTGAACTCCGCAAGGCATTCTCACTGAGGCCAGATGGCATCCCTCATCTAAGGTTCTTTAGAAATGCACAACCAGTCTATGACTGTGTAGCTGAACAGCAAATAAATCCAGACAAGCCAGAGGACGTTATCAAGTTGAACGCTGTGGATGGTGAGGGTGGCGATGATTTGTATGACGGCTTACGCTATGCCATTCGCTCATGGACTATCCCGAATAAGACTCAGAAGAGTATTAAACCAGGCACAGGAGAGATGCTTTTACAAAAGCGTCTTGAGTTGGCCAAACAAAAACAAGGGGGATGGCGATGAAAACAATGAACTCCGAGATTAAAGACTCAGTAATAACCAACATCCGTAAGGACATGGCCGACTTTGGACTTGATGAGATTGAGCTGAGAAATAGGATCACAGTCAAATTGGATACCGAGCAATTCAACTTCAAAGAGGATGAAAGTGTTTGGCTCCAGAAAAGAGAGAAAGCCCCATTTGTATGTGAGGTTTATTTT
>CAYOGJ010000020.1:0-2491 GCA_964403655.1 uncultured Candidatus Saccharibacteria bacterium
CATGCCTTATCCACGCCGCCAGCGTTCATCCTGAGCTAGGATCAAACTCTAAAATGAAATGAACGGAACAAAAAAGAAAACAATATGTATCCTTCTTCGCCCGGCTTCCACAGTTTGTCCTAACTCTACTCACACCTCGCGTTGCTATTAGAGATGTGAGCGGTTTTATTTCGAAACATTTTTGAGACTTGCTCATTCTGCATAGCTTTAGCCATGCAGAACTTATTTCTCAATCTTAACTTCAATTTTGAAAGAACTTGCTCGGACCTTTCCGAGCGTGGGGTCCATTATACTTATATATATACCCCCGTCAAGACCTTATTTTAGGCCCTATTTTGGGCCTTTATATAACACATAAAGGCTGGCGAAAGTTTCTAACTATGCTAATCTAAACGAAGAATAGAATCGTGTAATCAGTGGGTGGCTAAACTAGAGCTGGGTCTGCGGACCGTTCCTCTGTTTACATCTTCCTCCCAGTGGATGAGGCTCCAAGGAAGCCAAAAGTCTCCGCCAAGATTACTCATTTGGTATCCTTATGGTTAAGCACCGGGTTTCTATCGTGTCCTTGGATCACTTAAATCAGTTACCACTTCAGGTAACTGAGCGATAAAGAAACCACCCAACGCTCGGGGCTCACGGTGCAAAAGGTGTATGAATTAGGTACACCTGGGAAGATCAACGTTCGGTCGAAAGACTGGATACACCCACGCAGCATCCACCCATACTATGGGTGGTTTTTATTTAACTTTCTGCAACTTGAAGAAAGTAACTAGGAGTGGCGAGGCTACGAAGATCGAAGAATAGGTACCGATGATTACTCCAACAAGCAAAAGAAGTGAGAAGTCCTTGGTAGCTGAAGAGCCGAAGATATATAGAGCGAGAAGGGTGATGAAGATGGTAACAGAGGTATTGATTGAGCGGGTGAAGGTTTGTGACACAGACTTCCCTACTGTAGTCTCGAAATCCTCAGTAATGTTTCTCTCGCCATTAATCCTCAGGTTCTCACGCACTCGGTCGAAGACCACTATCGTGTCGTGTACTGAGTAGCCGAGGATCGCCAATAGCCCCGTGACGAACAGGAGATCAATCTCTACTCCATGGAGATGTCCAAGGATAACAAAGAGTCCCGTAGGAATGATTACATCGTGAAAGAGCGCAATAATAGTGGCGAAACCATACTTCCAAGATGAAACTGGTTTTGAAACACCTCTAAAGGCGAAGGTGACAAAGAGTACAATCATGAGAATCACCACGAGGATTGCCTTGAGTGCCTTAGACTGAAGTTCTACTCCGGCCACTGGCCCGATGGTGTTAGATCTAACGATCTCAATCTTAAACTCGTTTTGAATAGTAAGTGATTCAGTTAACTTTTTTGTCTCTTCGGAGTTTAGTGACTTAGTGCGGATAACGTATCTATCTCCTGCTGATGGTCGAACAGAAACACCACCAAAACCAAGCTCTCTTACCTCACTCTGGACGATCTCCTTACCTGGATTATCACCAATATATTTCACTTCAGTAATAGAACCTCCAATGAAATCAGTTGAGAGCCTAAAGCCATAAGCGAAAAAACTGTAAACCGATACTGCCAAAAGTGCGATCGAGATACCGAACCAAACTTTTCTGTATTTTACGACGAACATATTATTTGATATGGAAGCCATTACTGAATAAAAATCTTTTGAACTTACCCTCCGCCTCTCCAGTATCCTTTGGAGCAATAGCGAAAAGGAAAGTTCTACTTAGGGTAATAGCGGTAAACATCGAGACTACTACTCCAACACCCAAAGTGAGTGCAAAACCCTTCACTGCTGAGGTACCAAGCCAGAAGAGGATCACTGCTGTGATGATTGATGCAGTGTTTGAATCACGAATAGAGAGCCATGCTCTAGAGAACCCTTCGTGCAATGCATCACTGATCTTCTTCCCTTTCATTAGTTCCTCCTTGGTACGCTCAAAGATTAAGACATTCGCATCAACAGCCATACCAATAGAGAGTATAAAGCCTGCAAGTCCTGCTGCAGTCAATGTAACAGGTATTAATTTAAATATGGCAAGCGAAAGAATTACATACGCCACAAGTGCAATTACGGCGATCAACCCAGGCAATCTGTACCAGAAGATGAGGAAGAGCGCTAGAGCAACGAATCCAATTATTCCCGCCTTCACCCCAGCATTAAGAGCCTCCTCACCAAGTGACGCACCAATAGTCTGACTGTTAACAAGATCAATAGGTACTGGCAATGCTCCGTAATTAAGATCTCTTACCAAAAGCTTGACCTCCTCTGGGGTAAACTTACCAGTAATCTGAGCCACACCATCGGTAATCTCATCTTGTATAACAGGAGCGGAGAGCAGGTTTCCGTCTAGGAAAATCGCCAGAACCTCACCCTTGTTTTCCTTAGTAAGTTTGGCAAAAAGTTTTGCTCCCTCATCATTAAAATTCAATCCCACATAAGGAGCTCGAGTATTTGGGTCGAATCGCACCTGT
>CAYOGJ010000020.1:2501-4865 GCA_964403655.1 uncultured Candidatus Saccharibacteria bacterium
TGATTTCGACAAAAGCCTACCTGTTAGGCCTGTATCGATAAAAAGTTCATCTATCGTCGCATTAGGATTTTTCTCCAAAATTTGCTCACCACCACTTATTGCTAGTCTAAATTCTAGAGTTGGAGTAAGACCAATTAGTTTTTTAGCTTGCTCTATGTCAGTGATACCAGGAAGTTCGACAATCAACCTGTCATCATGAAGTCCTGAGATAAAGCCTGCGTGTTCAGTTTGCACAAGCGGCTCAGATACACCGAAGACATTTACTCTTCTTTCAATTACCTCTTTTAGGGACTCCATGGCGCCAGTTCTGTCAGAAACTGCGCTGGTATCAGCATGGTAAATAAGCTCAGTACCACCAACCAAATCAAGTCCAAAGCTAAATGGCCTAGAATCCTTGTCTAAAAATCTGAAGAAAATTAAGGCAAATAAGCCAATTAGCACTATGGACCAGACACGGTATTTGGTTGCTTTCATAGCGAGCTATTATACACCAACTCTAGAAAGCAGGGTCTTGACGGTTTTTAATGCTATTTTCAAGTCAAGTAGCAGTGAACGCTCTTTTATGTAATAAAGATCGTAAGTTAGTTTCTCCTTGGTCTCGTCGATTGCCTCTTTGTGGTGGGGATGATTCTCCTGATAGATCTGAGCCCAACCAGAAAGTCCTGGTTTAATAGTATGTCGAACATTGTAGTATGGAATCTCTTTGTCGTAGAGCTTCACCAAAGCAGGAAGCTCTGGTCTTGGGCCAATAAGTGAGATGTCGCCTCGAATAACATTCCAAAGTTGTGGCAACTCATCTAACCTAGACTTCCTGAGAAAGGCTCCAACCCTAGTCACCTCATTTCTAACACTTCCACCATAATTTCCTTGATCGTTAGTGCCCATGGTTCTAAATTTGTGAATTCTGATCAACTTACCTCCCATCCCCACCCTCTCTTGGGTGATAAACACCTGCTTACCGTCATCTAACTTAATAGCGACTAAAACAAAAGGGTAAACAACCAAAGAAACAACACCTAGCAATGACGCCAAGAGCAAATCCATCGCTCGTTTGAGAGAGTCATATACCATTCTCGGGTGAGTAGAAATGTTTACCAAAAACCAATTGTAATTTAAGAGCTTGAGTGGCACTCTATCAAATATTTCCTCGTATATTTTGTGTATGTCGATAAATGTCACGCCAGAAAAAATCCTTTCGTAAAGATCAGGTAATATTGATTTGATATTTTCGTCCCCGAAATCAGCGATAACCACTGATGCTTCGTTAAAATCCTTAACAAAACGAATATTATAAATATTATTGGTATTCACTTCGCCGACAATCTCCTTCACCACCTCACTTGATCCAATAATAATTGCATTCTCAGCTCTTCTTGGCACAAGAAAGAAGTAACCGTATCTCCTCCAAAAGATAATTAACCCTGATGATATAGCTAGGTATATAAACAAAAGAGTTTTTGGTGCGATACCGAATATTGGTATTAGATAAAAGAAGATGATAGCGATAAAAGAGTTTGCTATTTGAGTATTAAACAAAGTACTCGGCAACTTAGAACGAAGCAGTCCGGTATGTTTGCCATAAAGTCCACCTATATAGAAACTAGCAATCGATGCGACAAAGATAACAGAGAACGGCATCAGGTGAAGCCAGAAGGATTCGCTGGTAGGCACAGACAAATTTCTAACCAAAAGTGATAGCCAGAGTGAGACAACGAAAAGCAATAGATCGCCAATAAGCAGTATTACTGGCTCTTTTTTACCTAAAATCTGCATGATATATACATTATAACACAAAAAAGTTATAATGACTATATGCGAATTCTGTATGGCATCACTAAGTCTAACTTTGGGGGAGCACAGAGGTATGTCTTCGATTTGGCTCTCGAGTCTAAAAAGCTTGGTCACAATGTAGCTGTAATCTGTGGTGGCGAAGGCACTCTGGTAGACAAACTTAATGAAGCCAATATTACTGTGTACAGCATCAAAAACTTTGGTCGCGACTTCTCCCCCATCCGAGACCTCTATGCCCTCTTCTACTTCTATGGAGTTTTAAAAGACTTCAACCCTGATGTGCTACACATCAATAGCGCCAAAATGAGTGGGGCTGGAATATTCTTGGGCAGACTGCTCAGAGTAAAGAATATTATTTTCACCGCCCATGGCTGGGCTTGGAATGAAGATCGGACTTGGCTATCCAAGATAATTATCAAAACTCTTTCATGGCTTACCATCATTGGTTCTCACCGAACCATCACAGTCTCTGATGCGGTGTACAGAAGCATTTCTTCTTGGCCTCTAACAAAGCGGAGGATGTTTGTAATAAGAAATGGTGTTAGAGAATTTGCTCTTATGAGTAGAGATGAT
>CAYOGJ010000020.1:4875-7533 GCA_964403655.1 uncultured Candidatus Saccharibacteria bacterium
AGGAGTAAGTTGGGAGTTGGCCTAAATGACTTTGTCGTTGGCACCATATCAGAGCTTCATCACATAAAGGGACTCGATTTTCTTATAGAGGCCTGGGCAAACTTCAAGCGATCTCGGGACGGCAAGCTTATTATCATTGGTGCGGGAGAGGAGGAAGAAAGTTTAAAAGCCTTAGCTAACAGATTGAACGTTCAAGAAAGCATTTTCTTCAAGGGATTTATTGACGATGCTCGTTCACTGCTTAAAGCATTAGATATCTTTACATTGACCTCAAGATCAGAAGGTTTGCCTTATGCTGTACTCGAAGCTGGTTTTGCTGGTTTGCCTATTATTGCTTCTAGAGTTGGTGGGATTCCAGAAATAATTGATAGCGTGAGTACTGGCACACTGATTGGAGTCGGCGACACAAAACAGTTGGAGGTTGCCCTAAATGAGCTCTATGATGCTCAAAATAGGAGGATCACCTTGGGTGAGACTATCAAGAAAAGAGTTACTCAAGAATTCTCTTTGGATAAAATGGTGCGTGATACACTGGAGTTATATGTTTAAGAAAATATTTATTTATATAGACGAAAAAATAATTTATAACCTTAGGATCGCCTCCCTGCCAATATCCCGTTTAGCTATATTTGTTGTTTATTTTTGGTTTGGAATACTTAAGGTGCTTGGTCTAAGTCCTGCGAGCCCTCTTGTAAAGGCCCTACTAGAAAGAACAATGCCATTTATTGGCCCGAGTGAGTTCCTTGTTATCTTCGGTCTTTTTGAAGTACTTATCGGAATTGTTTTCCTTATTCCAAGACTAGAGCGCTTTGCCATTGCACTACTCGTCATTCATTTAATAACCACAGTTATGCCTCTCTTTTTACTTAAAAGTGCATCCTGGACAGGCATAATGGTACCAACTCTCGAAGGTCAGTACATCATTAAAAATGTTTTGATAGTTGCCTTAGCGGTAGTTATCTCAGCGAATCTAACTCCTTGGCGCTCTAGATCGTAGACTCATACTCGATATCACCCCAAGAGTAAACCACTCCGTAAGCAAGTGAGATCCCCCATAACTCATAAAGGGAAACACAATTCCTGTCACCGGCAGTAAACCCATATTCATCCCAGCATGAATCAATATGTGTATCCCAAAAAGTATTGCCACTCCGAGAATAAATAATGACTCAAAGTTTCCACCAACATTCTTGGCACAGTCTATTAACCTATACAGTAGTGCAAAAGCTAGTATAAGCAAAAGTAGTGTGCCGACGAAACCCCACTCTTCTGCAAAAGCAGCAAAAATAAAATCTGTTTGATACTCAGGCAAAAATAATAGTTTCGACTGACTTCCAAGACCTATCCCCTTACCCAAAATTTCTCCCGAACCCACTGCAATTGTCGACTGATAAGCGTTGTACCCTGCACCTTGGATGTCTGAGAGTGGCGAGAGAAAGGTTGCAATGCGGGCCTTCTGATAAGGCTCGAAAACGAAGAGCCACAAACTAAGCACAGCTATAATCCCCAACCCCATAACAATCGATAAGTGTTTCTTGGAAATACCTGAAGCCAAAACCATACCAAACCAAATACCTAAAATAATCACAGTACTTCCAAAGTCAGGCTGAAGAAAAACCAAGAATGCAATGACCCCTGTGTATACAGCAGAAGTGATGATGTGTCTGACATTGGCTATCTCAATGTGTCTTCGCGAGAAGTATTTTGAAAGAACTAATATAACCGCAAATTTTGCTGGGTCAGATGGCTGGATTGCAAAACCTCCGAAAGAAAACCAAGATTGAGCGCCATTCGCTGTCACCCCAAGGAAAAAAAGTAAGAGCAAGAGAGCAGAACAAATTAAATATACAGCTACGGCAACTCTAGTCCTAGCCAAAAACCTCCAATCAATCGCATTGGCAACAAAAAACACAATTATTCCAACAGCGAGCCAAATAATCTGTCTATTAAAATAAGAGCCCTCATTAGAGAACGAGTTCATGGTTACCAAACCAGAAAGTGAGATGAGTATCGCTGGTACGAAAAGAGACCAGTCAAATATTTTTCGCATTATCTTATGTAGCTTTTATCTGGGAGAGGGTGAGCTAGAATACGAGTAGTAACAGCAACCCCGTTAAATGGCTCTGGCCATGAGAAGCTAACTGGAGACGACTCCCCTGCCTCAATGTAATCGACGAAAGTTTTTCCAGAAGTAATTGTGTTGCCATCTATATCAGAAATAATCGCCACGACCTCTATGTTACTCACACCCTTAGTTGAACGATTTATCAATCGAGCCTCTAGTCTTTGACTTGAGGTAGCGGTGGTTACAAGGTTGGGGCTCTCAACACCAATCAATGCTTGAGATTCAGTGTTCTTCTCCCACACCAAACCATCCTCCCACTCAAACACAGCTCTAAATGGCCCCGATTCGTTAAGAATAAAAGGTCCTTCAAAAAGAGAGAAGACGCTGTTTGGGCCGATATACGTTTCTTTGTTAAATACTTTTACTGGATCCTTAACACCGGAAGAGTAGACTGAGAGTTTATATTTAGCCCTCTTCACTTCTCCAGAAACATTTGGATTCTCGACTAATACAGAAGCAACGAAAGTATTCTCGGAAATACGAATAATCCTCGCCTCACCTCGAGTGATGAGAGGTAAGGTCTCCGGCTTACA
>CAYOGJ010000020.1:7543-7804 GCA_964403655.1 uncultured Candidatus Saccharibacteria bacterium
GACCCCACTCTCATCTCCATCTTGAATTAAGTTGTTACACTCAGGTTTGTTACGAGTGAAAAAATAGGCAGGCAAAGCGACAAACAGAAATACGAAAAGTAAAAAGATACCAAAGGTAATACTCTTCCGTTTGATTGCCCAAGGGTTCATAGGGTTAGTATAACAAATAAACATAATAGAAAACCGCCCTGATTCCGAACTTCGGAATCAGGGCGGAGGACCAGGGGCACAGAAGCAGAAGAACTAATCACTTGTCAAAAG
>CAYOGJ010000021.1:0-7636 GCA_964403655.1 uncultured Candidatus Saccharibacteria bacterium
TTGGTTAGAGCACAGAGCTTATACCTCTGGGGTCCTTGGTTCGAATCCAAGCGGGCGGACAATTGTGGATAATTATGTCCAATGTTTTGCTATAATTATCTGTGAGGTTATAAGTAAATTAATTAATTTAATGCTTCACAAAATCGCATTTATCTTACTCGTTATCGGAGGTCTCAACTGGGGTCTAGAGGCATTCGGTTTCGGTATTGGTAACTATGTTCCTGCTCAGCTTGCTATGGTTATCTACATCCTTGTAGGTATCTCAGCTCTCGTTGAGATCTTCGGTCACAAGAAGATGTGCAAGAACTGCTCTGCACCTTCTGGTATGAACATGTAGTTCATAAAGATTCTTAAGATACAAAAATCCCGCCTAGGCGGGTTTTTTGTTATACCTGGTGCTCGATATCGAGCTTCTTTTTGGGTTTGATCTTATTTCTCACCAAGATCTCCTCAAACTGCTTTTGTTCTATTGTCTCTACCTCGACCAAAATCTTTGCAATATCGTTTAATGCATCGCGATGAGTAGTGATCACCTCAAGAGCCCGCTTCATGCCCTCATCGATAATCTTCGACACCTCTGCATCAATCTTTGCTCCGACCTCCTCAGAATAACCTTTCTCATCGAAGCGCTGACCAAACATGGGTCGACCAGGCTGACTCTCAAATGCCACAGGGCCGAGTTTCTCGCTCATGCCATACTTTGCAACCATGTCTCTTGCCAAGGCTGAAGCAACTTGAAGATCGTTTGACGGACCAGTAGTAAGATCACCAAAAATAGTTTTCTCCACCACATAACCTCCAAGTGCCACAGCAATGTCGTCAAGAAACTCCTTCTTGCTCTGGAGTTTCCTGTCCTCTAGTGGCAACTTAAGTACATAGCCGGCAGCTCTACCTCTAGAAATAATAGAAATCTTGTGCACCGGATCTGCATATGGAAGTATCGATGCCACTATAGCGTGACCAGCTTCGTGATAAGCAGTTAGCTCCTTCTCCTTCTTACTTAATATATGACTCTTCCTCTCTGGGCCAAGCATCACCTTCTCGATTGAACGTATCAAATCAAACTGTGAGACCTTAGTCCTATTCTCTCTTGCAGCAAGAATGGCGGCCTCGTTCATCAAAGAGTATAGGTCTGCACCAGAGAAACCGGGTGTGCGCTCGGCAATTAGGACCAAGTTCACATCTTCGGCTAGAGGCTTCTTCCTAGCGTGAATCTTGAGAATCTCCTCTCGATCAGACCGATCAGGCAGATCAAGGGTCACACGGCGGTCGAAGCGACCAGGTCGAAGAAGTGCTGGGTCGAGCACGTCTGGTCTATTCGTCGCAGCCATCACGATCACCTTCTCGTTTGGCTCGAAGCCATCCATCTCAACTAGGATTTGGTTTAGAGTTTGCTCTCTCTCGTCATTCCCTCCACCCATACCACCACCACGCACTCGACCCACAGCGTCTATCTCGTCGACGAAGATAATGGCTGGTGCTGACTTCTTCGCAAGATCGAAAAGGTCTCTTACACGAGAGGCACCAACACCGACAAACATCTCGACGAACTCCGAACCAGAGATGGAGAAGAAAGATACCCCCGCCTCCCCCGCAACTGCACGAGCGAGCATGGTCTTACCAGTACCCGGTGCACCCATGAGCAAAATACCTTTAGGTATGCGAGCGCCAATATCTAAAAACTTTTTAGGATTCTTCAAAAAGTCGACGATCTCCGAGAGCTCTTCCTTCGCCTCCTTGGCTCCTGCGACATCCTTGAAGGTGATGCGACTGACCTTGTCGTCTGGGTGTATCATCCTCGCCTTTGACTGTCCGAAGGTAAAGGCTTGCATTCCCGCCCCCTTAACCTGCCTCGAGAGGAACCATACAAAGAAAATGACAAAAATAATTGGGAGAATGATAGGAGTGAGTGAGAGGATCCAGAAGCCCGCTCCACGGTCGGAGACCACAGAGACCTCAACCCCAGCAAGTGCTTCTTTGGGCACATCGTAATTAGCAAGGGTGGTAGTGAGAGGAGAGCCTTCCTCCTTCTTCGATACTTTCTTCGACTCATCCTTATAAGTGATAAGGAGTTCATCGCCCTTGATCTCGATCTTCTGCACCTTCTCCCCCACTACATCCTGTGCAAGAACTGAAAGAGGTATCTCGGAGAGCTTCTCAACACCGCCATTTAGATAAGAGTAGAAACTAGTACTGACAAAAAATATACAAACGGTAATGACTGCTTGTCTCGCAAAACCTCCTGGCATCTTGCTGCCCTTACCCCCAGGCTTGGTAATAACAATCTTCTTCTTTTGTGGATTTTTGTTCTCAGACATTCACCGAATTATACCGAAAAATCTAGGTTTTGCTATGATTGCTTCATGAGTAATTACGCAGAGAACAGGAAGGCGCGCTTCGACTACGAACTACTCGAGGAGTTTGAAGCTGGACTCGAGCTCAAAGGACCAGAGGTCAAAAGTGTTCGAGCTGGAAAGATCAGCCTCGCAGGCTCCTTCGTCTCAGTTCGAGGTGGTGAGGCATTCCTCCTTGGAGCTGAAGTGGCAGCATATCAACCCAAGAACATGCCTCTAGACTACGACCCCAAGCGAGCACTCAAACTTCTCCTAACTAAAGATGAGTTAGAGAAGCTCGCGAAAGCCGAAGGAACTAAGGGCGTGACACCTGTGCCTCTTGCAGTGTATAATAAAGGTAGGTTTATCAAGTGTCGCGTCGCTATTGCTCGCGGTAAGAAGGAGTTCGACAAACGCGAGTCGATCAAGAAGCGGGACACCGAGAGAGACCTAAATAGAAGTTTGTAACTTACATTTTAATACGGGGATGATCGGCCTAGACATGGACGACCATCAGAGTGACGCATGAGAGAGCCGAGAGGACTCTTAAATCCCTCTCAAAATTCAACTGCAAAGGAAACTTTCGCAAGGATTTCTCCATACTTCGGTATGAAGGATTTCCAGTTCGCATACGCTAGAGCTTAACTGCTCGCCTGTGCGCATGACCTCAGTCTTTGTCCAAGGGACTGAAAGTTGTGGAATACTTTGGACTCGAAGTGTAGCCTCCTCACTACCCTTCTAACACTCGAGGATAGAGCATTAAGAGCTTTCGTCTGTTTTGTATCTTAATGTTTGAAACCAAATGAAGCAGTCTACCTCATGTAGACCTCACTCTGATTCATCTTTGCACGGCGGTTCGATTCCGCCCATCTCCACAGATAACACGACCCACCTTCATGGTGGGTTTTGTGTTATCTGCTAGTAGTGACGGAATCGAACACGGAGAGGGGTCGGGAGAACACTCTGGTCTCCCGTGGAGGAAGGATTGGGAAAACCGTGGGTTTCCGAGGAGTGAGATAGCGTCGCGTCCGCCCAGCTCCACCATACTTGCCTATATAGATTATTAATGTTAGTGTTAATTTAGAAACCCGAACCCACTCAATCACAAGGTGCCCAATGACCGTCACTGGCATACTCATGACCCATGCAGTCGCCCGCCGTGAAGGAAAGCTTCCTTTCTTCTTCAGTCGATTCAAATTCGATCGAATGAAGAAGATGGGGAACACTCACTTCTGCTTCGCTTGCTTGAGTAACATGGGCTACATCCCCGACCAAGATGGGAGGCAGACGAACCATCATGAGGAAGACGCTTCGGCCTTCCACGGCATGGAAACCCATGACAACACGCACGAGAAGTTCGTCATCGGCAACGCCGACAAGTATGAAGACCCCTGGAGTTGGCTAGGTCATGAGACACCCAAGAACTTCCCCTGCGTGGTGCACATTCCGCAGGTTTGACCGCGAGAGACCGCGAGATTTTCATCTCAACGCTTATCGCGGTTTTTCATTTAAAATCACATTAGAGGCTTCAAATATCCAGAGATGGAGCATCCTCCATTTTTTTTAACTAAGTCCACCAACAGTTTACGAAAAACCAGGTTACGTCTTGCGACATAACCTGGTGATTAGTGTTACTTGATTACGATGAGAGAAAATTCGTCACCATGATCGATGATGATACCTAGAGGGCCAGCCTCCCAGGTAGTAAAAGCATGCATACCAAGATAGACCTTAGAACCATCTTCCTTAACGAGGAAGAATTCTTTACCGCACTCGATGATGAGACCGAAGGGGCCAGCTTGCCAGTAATTCCCCTCGTGCGTGCCGAGCGAGACTTCGGAACCGTCTTCCTTGATGAGGAAGAATTCCGCATCACGCTCGATGATGATACCCAGAGGACCAGACTCCCATTCACCCCAATCGTGTCTGCCAAGCGAGACCTTGGAACCATCTTCCTTAATGAGGAAGAATTCGTTACCGCACTCGATGATGAGACCGAAGGGGCCAGCCTCCCAGGTAGTAATGGCATGCCTACCGAGAGAGACTTTGGAACCATCTTCCTTGATGAGGAAGAATTCTTTACCACGGAAGAAAAGGCCGAGAGGGCCAACTCTCAATTGATCACACCTGTGCGCGCCGAGCGAGACTTTGGAACCATCATCCTTGATGAGAAAGATTTCGTCACCACGCTCGATGATGAGACCGAAGGGACCAACCTTCCAGTCATTACACCCGTGCTTGCCAAGCTCAATCATGGAACCAGACACGGCCTTATCCAGGAGTTCCTGGAATGTGCCCTCTGCGATTACCGTTGTCATCATCTTCATGTATCCACTCCTGTGAATTGTTTTGTTGAAGGAGCCTAATTAAATCTGACTAGAATGCTGTAATAAATAAAGCTAATTGTCAATATAGGCAGAGAGGTCTCTACCCACTCTCCCTTTCTGTTTCCTAAAATTGCCTCAGAGGCTTTGGAAATCCAGAGATGGAACATCCTCCAATTTTTGCTAACTAAGTCCAACATATTGCAAAACCGCTCTGAGTGAGCGGTTTTGCTTTTTAAATTTTTTGGAGTAGTCTAACCGAAGAATAATGAACTTCAAGGGAGGAGTGATGGGTAACCGAGGGACAACCCCAAGCTGGGATGACGAGCAGGCTCAGAAATTCGGATTCTTCGAACATTGGGCTGAGGTCGGTAGGCGTCAGCGAGCAATAGCTCGAAGGAGTGATCGACGGGCCATGTTCCAATTTATGATACGGAAATACCGTAGTGCCCTTCGCTGTTGGGGTTATGAGAATGAACCCCTGACGAACGCAAGCAAGAACGGACCTACGGAAGGCCACATCCTCACCTTCCTCGACCAAGCTGAGGAGCTCCTAGAGATGCACCAAGATGATGCGGCAGAGTATCTGATCAAATTCATCATTGGCGAGCTCTATGTGCTCAAGCTTCTGAATCCTCCGTATTCTGACTAGAACCATACTCCACCCAAGGTGGAGTTTTTCTTTTGCTTTTTTGATACGCAAAGTTTATTCTATTGAATGGACTTAAATTCAGGGAGCGAAAATGACCCGAGACAGTGATTACTGCTTCAACAATGCTCATGCATTTCAGCGTGATTGCAAACCAGGCAATCACAGATGTGACGGACCCTGCCCAGAGTGTGGGCAATACATTGTCTTTGGCAGGATGAAGGATCATCTAATCGACAAGCACGCTGTGCGAGCCCTCTTCTCACCGAAGGTCAATGATGAAATTTTGCGAGCAAGATCTTGGACCTGATAACACATGCACACAACTGTGTGCATTTTTTGTTTGACTTAGGAAAGACTCAGGAATAATATCGCTCTAGACTCGTGCCCAAAGGAGCCGATGAATGAACTTGTTTTTTGACTATAAGTACCTATTGATCGCTATCGTCCTCTCCTCTAGCCTCTCCCTTTTCCTCTACTGCGTCAAAACGGAACAGAATGAAAAGAGGAGGAAATTGAACGAAAAAGTTTCTCTCCTCGATCGCATGATTGAGAATTTCCTTAGTCAGATAACTACGGTGCTCAGCACCCTAGCCGTCCTTACCATCTTTTTCCTTCTCATTGAGAAAATGCTTCGGTAGCTGGTCGCTCATATTGGAGCGACTTTTTTATTATAAAAAGTCCCACCTAAGTGGGACCAAGACTACACCTCAATGTAGTCTGATGGGTAACTTACCCCGAATTCATCCTGCCAACCAAACTCGGTCTCGGTCAAAGTGACCAAGGTGGTCGGGTTACACGAATGCCTGACCTTAACCACCTTCTTACCCTTCACCATCTCGACCTTCACGACCTCGCACTCTGTTTGCACATGATCCTCTGGTTGAGTTGAAAAAGAACAAAAGAACAAAGCCTCTGAGATTCAGAGGCTTGTGGATGTTTTCCTTAAATTAGTTTCTTAAGAAAGACCTGCATAAGACTCCGAACTCCAAATAATGGAGGTCAGTTGCTTCTGTCCCATGATGATGTACTTCCTTTTCATCTTTGACATTCTAGAGTGAGATTTAGCTTCTGTCCAGCTTGCGCATAATCTCTAGCATTAGTTCATTTTGGTTCTCAAGATGACCAATGATAATCTTGATCTCCTCCTCTGAGTGCTTGTTAATCTGGTAGTCCTCCTCGGCCTGCATGTTGGTGTGCCTGTTCTCAAGATTTTGACCTATTAAGATTAGGGGCAAGAGTATCAACTGAATGATATTAGACAGGAAAAGCCAAATGACAAAAGCTGGCGCTGGGTCGAACCTCAAAGCAACTGGTCCAACAAGATTCCAAAGCAACCACCCAATACTCCACACAACCAAGATTCCAAAAAATTCTATTGAACCAACATGATGAGTTACATAAACAGCAAATCTCTCTGAAGCAGAGAGGGTTGCCTGAGTCTTCACGAAAGCGTTCTTGAGTGGTCGACGGGAACGAATGATCTGCTCCAAATCTGGTAGACTGTGCTTTATTTCCATACCCTATATCATAGCAGTAGAAAAGCCTGTAGAAATGGTGTATACTCACAACAATTAATCAAAAGGCATTGCTCACCCCGAGAACGAATCACGCAATAAGATCTAAGGAAGTTCGAGTTATAGGTCCTGAGGGAGAGAATTTCGGCGTACTTAGCTTGGAAGATGCTCTGAAGAAGGCCTCTGAATTCTCTCTCGATCTTATAGAAATTTCCCCAAATGCCCTTCCGCCAGTAGCCAAAATTGCTGATCTCGGCAAATACATGTACACAGAGGCTAAAAAGGAGAAAGAGAGCAAGAAGAAAGCTCATTCCGTTGAGGTAAAGAGTATCCAAGTGAAACTGGGAACTGGCGAAAGTGACCTTGGTCTTAAGGCTAAAAAAGCCTCAGAATGGCTCTCCGAAGGCAACCGAGTCCAGATCAACCTCTTCCTCCCCGGCAGGGCTAAGTACCTTGACGAGAAGTTCCTCAAGGAGCGTATCGAGCGTCTACTTAAACTTGTCACAATCCCCCACAAAATAGCCGATGCTCCCAAAAAGAGCCCTAAGGGTATGACCGCCATTATCGAGCGTGCCTAGGAAGCAGTAGGCTTTACAAACCCCCAGAAATAAGTAATATGTACGGACGCCATTTAGGCCTATTTTTATGTCAATCAAGACCAACAAATCATTTGCAAAGAGGATCAAAGTCACCAAAAAGGGCAAGATCTTAGTGCGCAAAACAGGTCAAAACCACTTCAACGCTAAGGAGTCTAGCTCCGAGAAGGGTGCTAAGGGTAGAAACTCTGAGTTCCACATGAGCAACAAGGAGCGA
>CAYOGJ010000022.1:0-4178 GCA_964403655.1 uncultured Candidatus Saccharibacteria bacterium
TGGTGCTCATGGACGAGCCGTTCTCTGGTCTTGATCCACTTATGGTAGACAAGGTCACAGACCTTATCCGGTCGGTCACAACAATGAGTGAGTACAACACCATGGTGGTGGTGACTCACGAGATCAGTGCGGCTGTTGCCATCGCTGATCACATCATCATGATCGGTCGGGATAGGAACCAAGACGGGACATTCGTCCCGGGTGCATACGTCAAGTATGAGTTCGATCTGATCGAACGGGGATTGGCGTGGCGGCCAGACATCCGGAGTCTTCCGGAATTTGGTCGGTTCTGTGCCGAGTTGCGTGCGTTGTTTCGAGAGCTCTGACGAGCTCTAGCCGTAGATTATTTTCTGCGGCTTTTTCTTTTATAACTTTGTGCCGGAGAGAGGACTCGAACCTCCACCCCTTGCGAGACACGATTTTGAGTCGTGCGCGTCTACCATTCCGCCACTCCGGCATAGCCACGCCAATTAGGCAGGCATTACACCTACAATCTACGATAGATTGATGCTAAAATCTACTCATGTCCGCGATATACAATGACGCAATCTTCTGGATTGAGGTAGACAAAATACACCCAAACCCTTATCAACCGCGTCGAGAATTCGATGAATTGGCTCTAAAAAGTTTGGCAGATTCAATTAGACAGTATGGTGTTTTACAGGCTCTTGTAGTTACTCGTAAGGAGGTAGAGAAGCCAGACGGCGGTCTCGCTACTGAATATGAACTTATCGCTGGTGAGAGAAGGTTGCGTGCTTCTAAGCTTGCTGGTTTAACGCAGGTGCCAGCACAAGTGAGGAATGGTGAGGAGACAGATTTAATGAAGCTCGAACTCGCCATTATTGAAAACATTCAACGCGAGGATTTAAACCCCGTTGACCGAGCAAGAGCTTTTGAAAAGTTGGCCAAGGAGTTCGGCTTTAAGCATGCAGAAATCGGTAAGAAGGTTGGTAAGAGTAGAGAGTATGTCTCAAACACTCTACGCATACTTATGCTTCCGGATGAGATGTTGAATGCTCTGGCTGAGGGTAAGATTACCGAAGGTCATACAAGGCCTCTCATGATGCTTGTCGACAGGCCAGAGGAGCAGATGACCCTCTTCAAAGAAATAATGTTTAAGAAGATTAATGTGCGTGACGCAGAGGGCATTGCTCGTCGCATTGCCTTTGAGAAGGCGCGCAAACTTATGGACCCAGATCTAGTCGACCTTGAGGACAAGTTTAAGGAGACCTTGGGCACTAGAGTGCGTATAGAGAAGAGGGATGATGGAGGTAAGCTAACCATAGACTTCTTCTCCAAGGACGATCTTATATCCCTTCTCGAGAAGCTTTCTAACGAGGTGCATGTTCTTCCCGACACACCAGTCTCTCAGATACCAGTGCCAACCGAGGAAGAGAGGGAGGTTATGAGCGAGGGGAGCGAGGAGGCTATGGAGGCACCTTTGTCTACCCAGGCACCCGAGGAAGACCTCTACTCAATTAAGAACTTTTCGATATAATTATAGATATGAACAAAAAATACATACAAATAGCGGTCTTGGTACTTATTTTGGCGGGTATTGTGATTTTTGTGCCCTTCAACAAGCCTGAGATTAAGAATCTAGATGATATCAAGACCGGTGAACTAACTGATATAAAAAAGGGTGGTACAACTGGCCCAGTATCTGCAGGTACTTCAAAGAATACAAGTGCTTCAGTCAGTAAGGAGTTCCCATTCAGTTTTACCGAGAAGAATTTGATTATTGGTACTCCATTTGGCTCATTTAAGTATGCGGGTTTTGACTACGCTAACTATCACAAGTTCTCTGGTAGTGCGACTATATCAGGTCAGGTTACTGCGATGAAGAGCGATGGTGAACATAATCTAGGTATAACAGTAGATAAGGCTGATATGTACAAGTTGCCACAGTACTACTTCTCAAGTATTGCCGGCGAGAATGGTACAAGCAACTTCGTTCGTTCAGCTAGGCCATATGCGGTTTGTTTCGGTTACTACTATCCATCTCAGTATGACTACAACCAGCTCCTAGGTAAGTTAGCTCTTAAGGCAGGAGAGAAGGTGACTGTAAAGATCGACAACTACAAGATCATTGCAACAAGCCAGCACACCGGTGCTTGCGCCAGCCTCCTCGAGATCGTTGAGTAGTTAAGTATACTTGACAATACCCAGTTTTTGTGTATAATATAAAAAGGATTGTTCAATGTGCAGTGACTCACACCGGGGAGAGTTCGAGATGGCTCGCAGCCGTGACGATCGCAGCAAGCGCAAGAAGTCCTTGGATTTCCATATCAGTCGACTGAAGCGTCGCCGGCTGGTCGAGAGGCAGGTGATGAAAGAGCTTGACCTTGAGCTCATCATTACCACCAAGGTCGCTCGGCGACCCGCTCGGACCATCAACATCTTCGACCGAGGTCGCCGGATCAGAGTGATCCTCCTCGAAATGACGGCTCATGTGGAGCTCGTCTCCTAGGTAAGAAGCTTGCACAACCCATCCGCCCAATTCCAATTTCGGAATCTGGGCGGATTTTGTTTAAATAAAAACCGCAGCGTGGCCTGAGCCATGCTGCGTTGTGTATTACTGTGTTACGATGACTTCTTCGACGGCCTCGGCTGGGAAGTAACTAACCAGCATTCTGAGAATCCGATTGGCCTGTTCCTGCTCGGCTTCTTTGTAGTGTTGGAAGAGACCGATGAGAGCCTTCCTTGGATCAGGGTGTTTACCCTTCGTTACCAGATCGAGCACTGCTTCGGCCCGACGGTGAGACTCCTTGGCTCGAAGAGCATTTTTGAGGTCGTATGTCCAAGTTGAAATGCTTCTCGAAAGGAGCTTGGCTTCCTTCTCGATCTGATCGAGTTCTGCCTCAGTCTGGGCTAGATCCATCTTCTGTGTGAAGTGCTTGTTCAGCTTGTCCAGCGCAGCTTGTCTGGTCTTTGTCCCATATGGAGACGACTCAAGTAGCTCGGCCAGAGCGCTGTTGTCGACACTCTCTTCTGCGACATAGAGATTGAAGCTGTCCCACTTGTCGAGCATGATCTCGGGGAGCTCTGGCCAGGAATGGCGATGTCCTGATTCACTATCCGAATTCTTGGAACGTGATCTCCAGACTCCGATGATCTCCGTAACTTGATTTAGGGTAGTTGCCTTCTCGGCAACCAACTCCAAAGATCGAGAACAGAGGTAGTCGGGACCATTTCGATCTCGCTTGGCCAGGCTGTTGGCGAAGGCGAGCCGCTGCCTGAATCCTCTCATCTGAGACATCTGCCTTTCTAGCAGTTGGATCATGCGCATCTTCAGGGCTTCTTTGTCGATGTAGTCTGTCAGCTCTTCAAGGAGGAAGGCATCGTCGAATGACTCGACTTCCTCCCAGACGAATTTCCACTGCACTGAGCTTTTCTCCCGACGATCATGGTCAGAACCAAACAAGTCGTAGTAACTCATTGGCATTGCCTTGATGATCTTGAGGCGCTCCTTAACACCCTTCGCTCCACGGAGTGCTTCGACGAAGGCATTGCGCATCTTGTATTTCAGGTAGTAGACAAGATCACTATCGAAGAACTGGAATGCCTTGTGGAAGAATTCCACCAACTCATGGATCTTTGCTAGAGCCATGAGTTCGCTCGCCAACTCCAACTCATTCCTGATGAGCTTGTAGAGTTTGGCTGATACAGCGGACCACTCCTCCTTGTAGAAACTGAGAGATGGGCCAGCTGTCGCCTTACCGAATGACTTGAACTCTTCGATCGTTCCGAACTGGTCCAGGTAACCCGAGAAGAATTCTCCCCGGCGAGCCTTGTACTCGTGCAATTCCTCAGGCTCGAACTTCGGACCACAGCTGCTGCGCTCCGCCTCTCTGAATTCCGGCTCAAGGGCGACCATGTCGAGAAAGGTCTTGGTCGCTCTCACCTGGCCTTGGAGACGAGTGGTGATACCAAGCTTGATACGCAGGCTATTCGGCCGGATACCAAGTGCTGTGGCCATGCTGTCCAATGCAACGTGCATTGTCCTTCTCCTTGGATAGAGTTTTATCGTAACGTAATGAACTTCTGGAGCTATTTCTACTCCTCCTCTGGCCAAAAGGCAACTACTTCTCCTTCTTCTTGAAGCCTCTGGTTTTCTTAGGTTCTTTGAGTATTTCTAGAGCGCGAGCGAGAGTGATGGTGTAGACATCGTCAGTCTT
>CAYOGJ010000022.1:4188-7398 GCA_964403655.1 uncultured Candidatus Saccharibacteria bacterium
TAAGTGAGCGGAAGTCTTTCTCATGCACGATGTATGGACCAAATCTGCCAACACTTGCGGTAATCTTTTCGCCGGTTTCTGGATGGACTCCGAGCACTCTTGGGAGTGAGAGGTAGGTGAGTGCATCAGCTATAGAAATTTCTCCTAAGTTTTTATTTTTTGGAATACTTGCTTTGCGAGCCTTAATCTTTTTCTTCTTGTCGTCCTCTCCCTCTTGGACATATGGGCCAAAGCGTCCAGTTTTTACATAAATAGCTAAGCCACTTTCTGGGTTGGTACCTATGGGTGTGTCGGCTTTTATTTCCTCTCCATTTATTGTGAGAGCTCCAGTACAGTCGGGGAAGCGAGAGCAGGAGAGGAATCGTCCTCCGCGTCCGAGCTTAATAATCATGCTGCTGCCACAGGTGGGGCATTTGTATTTGCTATCTGCAGTGCCAAGATCTGTTGCCTTGGCCAACTTCTCTTTACCTTTCACATCTTTATTGAAGGGGGTGTAGAACTCTGTGAGGGTTTTAACATAAGTTCTTTTGCCGAGGGCGATGTCGTCTAATTTGTCCTCCATCTCTGCTGTGAAGGTATCGCTAATGTACTCACCGAAGTTGTCTTCGAGGAATCCCGATACCACCTCACCTGTGTCTGTTGGCTTGAGAGCTTTTTGTAGCTTTTCTACATAACCACGGTCAACAATTGTCTTGATAATAGATGCATAAGTAGAGGGGCGACCAATACCACGCTTTTCCAGCTCCTTAATAAGACCTGCCTCAGAGTATCTTGCTGGTGGTTCGGTTTGCTTTTCTTCCGAAAAAATTTTGTCCAAATTAAGTTTGTCACCCACACTAATCTTGGGGAGTAGCACCTCTTCTCCTTGAGCGGCTTTGTCGGCCCTAGTCCAACCATCGAAGAGTATGCGAGAGCCATTCAACCAGAAGTCTGGGATGGACTCATTACCAATATTTGCTACTACTTTAGTGCGCATAACAACTGCATCCTTCATTTGTGTTGCTAGGGTGCGTGACCAAATGAGTTTGTAGAGCTTCTTCTGCTCATCTGTGAAGCCAGCGCTCTCCACATTCATATGTGTTGGGCGGATAGCCTCGTGAGCTTCTTGAGCATTCTTGCTCTTTTTTGAGAAGACATGCGATTCGTAGTATTCAGGACCGAATTTACTTAAAATAGTCGATTTAATATCGTTTCTCGCTTGTACACCGAGGTTGGTTGAGTCTGTGCGCATGTATGTAATGTAACCAGACTCGTAGAGCTTCTGAGCAATACCCATAGTTCGAGATGGAGCAAAACCAAGTCTCGAAGATGCAGCTTGCTGAAGTGTGGAGGTAATGAATGGAGCTCTAGGAGATCTCTTAACTTCGGTTTCTTTAATGTCTGTCACTTTCCAAGAACCGTTCTCGCCCTCTTTCAAAATTTTCTCAACTTCTTTTTTGTCTCTTGGCTCTACTGAACACTCAAAGTTTAATTTATTTAAGATAGCAAAAACTTTCCAGAATGTTTCTGGATTAAAGGCACGTATTTCTCGCTCTCTTTCTACTAATATACGAAGTGCTGGAGATTGAACTCGACCTGCAGAGAGGCCATAACGCACCTTCTTCCAGATAATGCCTGAGAGGTCATATCCCACCAAACGGTCAAGTACTCTACGAGCTTCCTGAGCCTCCTTTAAATTCTCGTCTATTAGTCTTGGGTGTTCGAGGGCGTCCTCAACTGCTTCCTTAGTGATCTCGTGGAAAACAATTCGCTTAGGTTTCTTTAGTCCGATAGCGTCGGCAATATGCCACGCGATAGCCTCACCCTCTCGGTCGGGGTCTGTAGCAAGGATTACTTCCGTAGCCTTTTTGGCGATAGACTTTATTTCTGCAATAACCTTTTCTTTACCTTTGGAAACTTCGTAGTGAGGGACAAAGCCAGCTGGTATGTCGATTGCCTTAGAATTACTTTTAGGAAGGTCACGCACGTGGCCGACAGAAGCAACCACGCGAAAGTCCTTACCCAAATATTTTTCTATCGTCTTTGCCTTGCTCGGCGACTCAACTATGACTAAACGCATTTCTCAATTAATACTACGGATATCTTTTCCTTGCAAACCTTGTCTATGAGAATTCTAAAAAGTTTTTCTAACCAAACCAAGTTCTTCGACGATCAAACCCTTTATTTCTAGTAGCGACATAGCAGCAGTGGCTTTGTGTGTCTCGAGCTTGGATTCTCGCACCAATGCATCTCTTTCTCTGGGTTTTTCAAGCAGGGTGATTATTCTCAATTCCTCTGGACTTAAGTCATCGGTATTTACAAGAGTATCGTGTCCCCGCGACCTCAATCCTAGGATTTCTAGAATATCCTCAGAATCTCTAATGAGAGTGGCGCCCAGTCTAATAAGCATATGTGGTCCCTCCGAGGTTGAGGAGTAAATGGGCCCGGGTACAGCACCAACCTCTCTATTATATTCTGTGGCTAGACGAGAGGTGATGAGGGTTCCACTCTTCTTCTCGGCTTCTATGACTATTGTGGCGTGACACATTCCAGCCATGATCCTGTTTCTTTTTGGGAATGCCCAGGCCCCAGCAGGCATGGTGTCTTCGTATTCTGAAATGAGCCCGCCACCCTCTTTAATAATGTCTTCAGCTAGTGAAATATGGGAGTGTGGGTGAAGTACTTTTCTGTCGAGCCCTGAGCCAGGTATTCCGATGGTCTGCAGTCCTGCTCGTATAGCGCTCCTGTGGGCTATAGCATCTATGCCCAGGGCAAGTCCTGAGACTATTGTAATAGGGTAGCCAGATAGGCCTTGTATTAAGGAAGCACACGCCTCTTGACCATAAGAGGTATATTTCCTCGATCCTACTACGGCCAGAAGCTTATTATCTGCCCTGGGTGCCTTACCCCATATGCGGAGGCTCTTTGGAGGGTCGTTGATTTCTTTTAAAAGTGCTGGCCACTCATGGCCTAGAAGGTCTCGAATCATATGCTAATATTCTAGCAATGCTAGATATTAAATTCATTCGAGAGAACAAGGACCTAGTGGCAATGGCCGCTAAGAATGCCGGGGTGGACCTGAACAGCATCCCCGCGGGCGCAATCCAGCGCGTCGAGGTGCTGAAGGACGGTGCTTCCGCGATCTACGGCACCGACGCCATGGGCGGCGTCATCAACTTCATCACCCGCAAGGACTACCAGGGCGCGGACATCAGCGTCTATGCGCTCGAC
>CAYOGJ010000023.1:0-3377 GCA_964403655.1 uncultured Candidatus Saccharibacteria bacterium
CAGCAAAACCCCTTTTACCCATAGTTACAGCCTTGTTCACAGCTACGGTGGATTGTTCTGCAGTATGACGAGGCTTCATGTGGAGGTAGTAAGTGGTCTTGACACCCTTCTCCCATGCAGTTTCGTAAAGACGCATAGTTTCGTCGATATCCCTTGTCTCAAGATACATGTTTCGAGACAAAGCTTGATCAACCCACTTCTGCGCCCTTGCTGCCACCTCTATGTAAGCATACGGAGAGGTGGTGAAAGAAGTTTTGTAGATTGCCTTAATGTGGTCTGGTATCTCTGGTATAGATGAGATATCACCCTGGAGTTCAATGATCATACCCTTAACCTTGTCCCAAAGATCCATATTTTTGAGATCTCTAACTAGATTGTGATTGATGTCCAAATACTTTCCAGAAATTTTATTTCTAGAGAACACTTGCGAGAAACGAGCATCAATACCAGGCACAGTACCGACCACAAGGCCAATGTTTGCATTTGGAGCCACCGCCATCAAGGTAGCATTTCTAATACCATTCTTTACCTTCTCTCTCAAAATATTCCAATCCAAACCCCTATGGTGACTTGTTTTGTCTACTGTTAGCGGCACACCCCTTCTTTCTTCCAGAACTTCAAGGGTATCAAAAGGCACCATACCCTTAGACCACCTTGATCCCTCAAAATTCTTATAGCTACCTCTCTCACGAGCTAAATTAGCCGACTCATCTATTGCCATATATGAGACAAACTCAAAAATTCTGTCAGTGAAGTTGTATGCGTGCTCTGAGTCATATGCCAATCCGAGTCTCTCAAACACATCAGCAAGACCCATTACTCCAAGTCCAACAGCCCTATTTTCCTTGTCTGACTTCTCGGCTTCTTGTACAGGCAATTTGTTTATATCTATCAAGTTGTCCAACTGTCTTACGGCAAGACGCACCGACTCTTCAAGCTTCTGCCAATTGACCTGCTTTTCATACACATGAGCGGCTAAGTTAAGTGAAGTTAGGTTACATACCGCAATATTGTCCTTGTCTTGTGGCAAACAAATCTCAGTGCACAAGTTGGACATGTGGATCGTGCCAGTATTGTTGTTCAAAGCCCTAAGGTTAATTGGATCCTTCCAAGTAATCCATGGGTGTGCGGTGGTTTGTAATGCCACGAGCATCTTCCTCCAAAGCTCTCTAGCTGGCATCTTCTTAAAGGCTCTAATGTTGCCGTTGTTTGCCATCTCAACGTATTCTGCATATCTTTTAGAGAAAACCTTGCCGTAGGTTTCGTTTAAATCTGGAGTCTCAGCTGGGTCGAATAGATACCACTCATCGCCCGCCTGTCCCCTCTTCATAAACTCGTCTGAGATAAACGCTGCGGTATTTGCTGTCCTCATTCTCAAGTAATCGTCTCCAGCATTATGCTTCCAGTCCAAAAATTCTGGGAAGTCTAGATGCCAGTTCTCCATGTAGAAGGCAAGAGCACCCTTCTTTTTGCCACCACGCTGTATTGCACGAATGGCGGTATCAATAATCTTGGCAAATGTTGTAGGACCTGTAGAGACTCCACCAAAATTACTCTTGAGTGGTGAACCAGCAGCGCGTAGCTTTGTAACAGAAGCACCCAAACCACCAGAACCTTTAGAGAGGAGCATAACATCAGAGACCGACTTGGCAATGTGCTCCATGTTGTCGTGGATTTCAAGTAGGAAGCAGTTTGATAGAGCTGCACGCACGGTGCCTGCTCCAAGGTTAGTCGAGCCGCCGGCAATATATTCGTGTTTAGACATCTTGTCGTAGAAGCGAATTGCCCAAGCTGTTGGATCAGACTCGTTGTACGATAGCCCCATAGCAATGCGCATAAATATGTATTGAGGCGTCTCAAGAGGCTTCTGCTGAACATCCTTCATACCGTAACGATTAAGAAGCCCATCTAATCCCGAATACAAAAAGAGTTCATCCCTCTCAATTCTTAGGGCTTGAGACAAACGCTCAAGATCAAATTTCTCCGTCATATTAGGATGCAGCCTACCCTGTGCCACACCATCAACCACAAACTTCTTGAACCCCTCTCTGTGTTTAACCTTTAAAGCTTCTCTATCGTCTGAGTTATAGTGACCAACAACCTTCTTATAAATAGTTTTTAACAGCAATCTGGTCGCTATTTTGTCGTATTCTGCTGGATCATCTTTAATGTTCTGAACAGCAGCATTGATAGTTGCCTGATCCATCTCGTCGGTAGTGATGCCATCGTAGACTGTGAGTCGAGTATCGTTGGCTATTTGGATCACCTTAGATATAGGATCTGCCAAACCCTTAGTCTCTCTCTCAATAGACTTGTTTATGTAATCAGCGTTCCAGGGCTCCTTGGTACCGTCTCGTCTTGTTACATAAATGACCATATAAATTACTGAATTATTTAAGGTAATTTTATGTAAACAACCACAATAAATCCTGTGGATAACCTTTTCTTTTTGTACTACAAATATTTTGCCAGATGTGTAAAGATCTCCACCAAAAAAGCTATAAATTTAGGTTCGAAAACAGGCATTTTTTTATAAAATTTACTGTTCCAAAGAGAGAGATTGCCCCACTTCAAAATTTGCAGTGTCGGAAAACCCAGAGGGTACCTCCAAAACATAAATTACTTCGCTTGGAGGGTAAAAAATGTCTGGATATGTAGCTGGCTGAACCCCCCTCTCTATACCCACTATCTTCTTTTCCTCGCTAATCCAGATGATATCAATAGCAAACTTCATATCCTTCATCCAAAAGCCGTACTTTGCTGGATAGTCGAAGATGAAGAGCATCCCCTCACCCTCATCAAGCCCCTCTCGACCAGAAAGACCTTTCGCCCTCTCTTCATCAGTATCTCTTATGTAAGCCTCGAGCTCTGTACCACCCAAAGTTACTGACTGACTCAACTCACAATCACACCCTGTACCCCAATACTTAAAACTAATAAACAAAAGTATGGCCAAAATAACTAGTGCAAGTAATTTCTTATACATCTATATATGTAGTATAAATCAAAAACCCCGCCGAAGCGGGGTTTTTGAACGAATATTGGCTTTCGCCAATATTACATTGGGCGGCGATTCATGCCTGGAGCGCGAGGCTCTAATGGACGAGCCACATTTACTGTGAGCTTGCGACCATCAAAATCCTGTCCGTTCCACATGTTGATTGCGGCGTTAGCCTCATCTTCATTAGACATTTCGACGAAACCGAATCCCTTAGATCTACCAGTCATGCGATCAATAATGATCGAAGCTGAGAGAACGTTTCCGGCCTTGCCGAAAGCGTCCTTAAGGTTCTGTTCAGTCGAAGTGTAAGGAATACCTCCGACGTAAAGCTTAGTTGACATCTACTTTAATGCTGGCCTGAATATTAAACATGTAA
>CAYOGJ010000023.1:3387-7204 GCA_964403655.1 uncultured Candidatus Saccharibacteria bacterium
AGGCACTGCCCGGAAACTTACGAGAAACTTACATCAATGAGTATTATAGCACATTACCTTTATTTTTGCAAGTCCAAACAAACGGAGTTTATACAATATCTCTTACGAGTACCAGTGGGTCCGTCGTCGAAAACATGTCCCAGATGAGCCCCACACTTAGCACATCTGACTTCTGTGCGGTGCATATTGAAGCTGTTGTCCTCCTCTAGGATTATACTCTTTGTATTTGTGGGATTATCGAAGGAGGGCCAGCCTGTACCAGAATCAAATTTAGCCTCAGAGGAAAAGAGCTCTGTTCCACAATTTTTGCACACATACATACCACTCTCCTTAGAGTCTAGGTACTTACCCGTGAAGGGAGCTTCCGTACCTTTCTCAAACATTACCTGCTTCTCCTCCTCAGATAGATTGCTATTTATTTGGTTCATTGTTGTTACTACTTACATCGTTCGTTGCGCTTGGCAAAACCTCGCTTGTCTGTGAATCCCTTTTAATAAACTCAACTGCCCTCTTGAAATGTCTAAGTACATGGTGACCTACAAAATAATTAGTTATAAACCCGGTCATTGCGACGACAAGTAAAACTATAATCAGGAATAACCAATTACTCCTAAAGAAACTTCCGACCAATGTTTGTGGTTCAATATCCACACTAACATCAACAACGTTGCCCGCCCCATCAACAGCTCTCACAATAACATTAAGATACCCAGAGCCAATTATAGGTACCTGGTAAGGACTCTCTGCAGACACAAATATAGGAGAAGACGCTGACGAATCCGCCTTGTCTATGACACCAACTTCGTATCTTTCAATACCAGAAAGGTTGTCGGTTGTCACAAAAGAGATCAATGTCTTATCTGCTATTTTATCCCTAGTGCTAAGATACGAAACATTAGGCCGAAACTCAGCCGGAGGCCTGGTGTCAACCCTAATCAAAAAATGCCCTGTTGCACTCCATGCTCCATTCTTTCTTGCTTTAATATGGAAATACCAAAGCCCATCAGTAAGATTCTCGTATGACTTAGTGGTTTCCTGCGTCAAAATTTCATTTGAAGGAACAGTCGAAGGTATATTGTCTATAGTGTAACTAAATCCTTCAACACCTAAATCCTTATCCCATGAAATTGTTGGACTATTGTTGTTATACCACTGACCCTGAAAAGGATGTGTGTCTGAATATACCCTTACGCCTTCAGGCGGCTTTACCAATATGCTGTACTCGGCACGGCCAAACTCGGACTCAATCTCTGTACCAAGACCATCATTTATAAGCACCTTGGAATCTGACCCTATATACACAACGGCTCTACCAGAGCTCTTTGCCTTGAAAGTTACTGTGCCGATGAGCCCCGAGTTAGTAGTAATACCGTTTGTAACAACTCCAACATAACTAGCATTACCATTCTTGTTATCAAACCTTGGTGGCTCTATCCACACGCCGATAATAGACTCGCTGCCAGTGGGTCTAACAATCTCCAACTTATTTTTATCGAAATTCAGTCTAACTTCCAAACTATTTATATTGACTCCGTTTGTATTCAACAAAATAGGAACATCAAAAGTGGATCCCTCAACAAAACTACCGCTTCTAGGAGAAAGTGTTATTTCAGGTTTTCTCACTAATTTTGACGCATCAACATTTACAACTTGAGCACTCACCCCTGTCCAAGATGAAAATATTACGATCAACAACACCTTCTTCCATGTGCTCATACTGATCATAATTTCTCAATATCTTTAACTTCCTTAATGATCAAGCTTTCTGCTTCATCCAGATCTTTTAGTGCATTACTCAAACCTTCTCTGTCCTTAGCGCTTTTCGCATTATTCTTAGAAACTTCTATGTCTTCTTCCAATATTTTGAATGACTTCTTCACAACATCCTTAACTTCACTCACCTCGTATTTCATTTTGGCATTTTTGACAAAATAAGTTCTCAGTCTATATGAAGCATATATAAGCATGAGAATAAGAAGAATGAATGCTATCCTCGCTTCGAAACTTATATCTGAAATTATATTACCGATTTTAATATTTATCGTATTTGATGTAGCGCTTTGACCGGTGCTTCTTTGAACTATTTGTGCATTTACAGAGTAGAGACCTCGCTTTAATGTTTTTGGTACAAGAAGTATGAACCCTCCTTCTTCATCAGCATTACCTAGGATGAAGATCTTGACTCCCACTTCGTTAACGAAAGATATCACAACTTCTGCCTTTGGATAACTTGAGCTACCTAATATAGCTCTTTCGCCATATTTGCGGATCAATTCAATCTCTGGAGCACTTAAGTCCTCCTTAACAATTTTCTCTTCTACCACCTCGATTATCTTATCGACAGGTTTTTGTTTTGTTGCTTCCACAATTTCAAATCCAGCACCATAAGTACCTTGAGTGACATTAGTTCCCTGCCCGTCATTGGCTAATACCTGCCCAGAAACAAAATCGATTCTGCCACTACCTGGTTTTAAGGCGCGCAAGGACACGGTAACCACTGTTCCTGTACCTCCCTGGAAGCCTCCGAGCACCACTCCTTCGAAATTCACTTTTCCTAATGAATTAGAGAAAGTTGGTTCCGTGACCCAAAAATTGAGTATCGAGCTGAATTTAGAAACTGATTCGACCGCAAAATTTGTCGTTGGAAATCTAAGCTCACCAGACACGGCGTTAATGGCTTCATTCGCGGACATTACAACTTTTACATTAAACCTGTCTCCGGTTTCAAAAGTTCCATTGCTTGGGCTTATGCTCAGTGTTGCTGCATTGGCAAATACGGGTACGATAAGTAATGCAAATGCTAGGGCGACTATTCTTCTACAAGATTGAACCATTTTTTTCGATTATAAAAAGCAAAGAGTATTACTACTACAATTATACCTAAGATTTCAGTTCGTTTGTACCAATTTTTGTAATTATATGGCTTTATTGATACGACTCTTTCATTGTTGTTAAAATCCACAGCTTTAACATAAATCATACTATCCAAATTCTGATTACTTAAAACGAACGGGCTTACGGCTCTCACATAGCTACCGAAAACTCCCTCCTTTACTTCATAATAAGCAATACCTGATTCCTTATCTTGAGTACTAAAGACTACAAAGTTCTTGCCTTCATACATCTCACTATCTCGGCCTATCGTAGGCAAGAAGCTTTCCGGCTCTCTACTATCAATAATAGCCAGCTTGCTAGTCGAGCCACTACTGTTGTCTAGTATTTCTACAGATAAATTTGCAACACTAGTTCTAACCCTGGTTCCAAGTCCATCATTTTTTAGCGATATCACATCCCTAATTTCTATAGACGACTTACCAACTTTTATTGGTTTTAGAATAACTGAGAAAAGGTGTCTATCTTTACCCTGCATTCCTCCTGGAGTCACTCCTGAAAAATCGACAATACCTCCTGGAGTAATATTTGGTTTAGTAATCCAAAAGTTGATTGAGGAATTTCCGTCCTTGATGGAGACAATCTCCAGATTGCCTGGCTCAAAATATACCTTACCGTCGACAGCATTTATCGAGTTACCTTCCGTGTCCATTTGTATGGCCAACTGAAATTCTTCCCCTACGGCATCGTCTTTCTGCTCTGTGATCAAAGTCAATTCAGGTCCGTAAGAAACTACTGGAGTTAAAAGAATCAAGTATGCCAAAAATATTTTCAGTTTGTTCATATATGTAATTATCCAGTCCAGTGGAAGGCCATAATACTGAAGTCGATTAGGTCGATCTTATTGTCTGCGTTTAACTTGCTTTGCTCTATAGCCTTAAAAGAATTGCTCAAACTTTTTTTGTACCAAAACGCAGCAATAGAA
>CAYOGJ010000024.1:0-4375 GCA_964403655.1 uncultured Candidatus Saccharibacteria bacterium
CCGGGAGCATGTTCTTCGACGGCTCTTCTCCTGTTTCTACTATTACAGGTACTGCTAGTGTCTGGCCGGGGAATGTTCTCCTTAGTTGCCAAGCAACAGAAAGTGCTTATGCCGTCTCTGCATCACTTCCTGTAGCAGAAGGAGTTGGAGGAACTATTACTCATTGGTGTATAGATAGTTCTGGAATATCTACAGGCATCACCGCAGCTCTTGCTAGTGATGATGTTAGCTGTAACTAACAAAAATAAGGATTGATCTTCTCAATATTCATCCTTGGGCTTATAGTCGGCAGTTTCTTGAATGTTGTTGGTTTGCGCTTCAGAAGTGGTTTAACTTTAGGTGGTAGATCATTTTGTCCTACATGTGGAAAAAAGCTTTCTCCGTTAGAGTTAGTGCCAGTTTTAAGCTACCTCTTTCTCCGTGGTAGATGCAGTGTCTGTAAGGCCCATATCTCCTATCAGTATCCTTTAATTGAGCTTTGGACTGGTGTCGTGTTTGCCTCTCTTTACTTCGTATTTGGTCTTACCATTCAATACTTACTCCTTATAGCAGTTTTCTGTATTTATACAGTGATACTTATCTATGACCTAAGGCACAAAATCATTCCTGATTCCTTGGTTTATTTAAGCATCGTTATATCTTTGGTTTATAGGTTCCTTGCACACGGCACATTCGTAGACTGGTTGATGGGACCAATACTTTTCTCTGCTTTTGGTTTGATCTGGCTCATCTCTAGGGGTAGGGCATTGGGCTTTGGAGATGCCAAGCTTGCGCTTTCTATTGGTCTGCTTCTGGGTGGCCCAGAAGGTCTGTCTGCCATAGCCCTTGCATTTTGGATCGGCACATTGGTTACAGTACCTTTAATGCTCTTTTCTCGAAAAGGCATTACAATGAAGAGTGAGATACCCTTCGCTCCATTTATGATATTCGGTGCCTGGGTGTCAGTAATCTTTGGTTTTGATCTATTTCATGTCCAGACACTTCTCAATTAGGGGCGAAAGAGGCTTTACGGTGATAGAGCTCATTGTCTCAATTGCCATTATGATCATTATCAGTACTGTCATTGCTTCGAATCAACAGCAATTTGGTGCAGGGGCAGCACTAAAAAATATAGTAAACAACATGGGTCTTTCTTTGAGACAGGCTCAAATTTATGGAGTCTCTGTTAAACAACTAGCACCATCGAGCTCTCAAGCTTATACAACCACTGGGTTCAATGCTGGTTACGGTGTGCACTTCAGCATAGGCACTTCTTACCCTACGGGGGATAACGGTTCGTACCTTTTCTTCCTCGATACTAAGCCAGCTGGTACAAACCCACCTAACGGTCTTTATTTGGGAGATATGAATTGTAACCCAATAGGAGGAACGCCCGCATCTGAGTGTCTGGACAAGGTTGTCTTAGGTCAGGGTCATACCATTACTGCACTTTGCAGTGTGGAGAGTGGTACAGAAAATTGCACAAACCAAATGTTAGATATTACTTTCGTGAGACCTGCTGTAGAAGCAAAGATTTCCTTTAACAATAGTGGCGTGTTTACGAATACCGCTTGTATAGAGGTAACCTCAACAGATGGTAGAAGGAATTCGGTTGTAATTTATACTACAGGTCAGGTTTCAGTGAGAGGAACTTCATGTATGGACGCTCTATGATGAAAAAAGGCTTCACATTGATAGAGATAATGACCGCAGTATCTATTTTTGCTGTTATCACTACCATCTCGATGGGCTCTATCCTTACCGTTTTTGATGTAAACAGGAAGTCCGAGTCAATTAAGTCTGTGATGGATAATCTTAATCTCGCTATTGAGAGTATGGCACGCGAGATGCGCTTTGGTACTAATTATATTTGTGGCCCACTTTTACCAATATCTGGAACGATTACTAGTCCGCAGAATTGTCAGAGCGGTGGAACCTCTATGGCATTTTTAGCGACTGACGCTGTTACCAAGATAGTCTATCGTCAAACTGCGAGTGGGGCGGGGATAGAGAAATCGAGGGATGGGGGAGAAACTTTTGTACCTGTTACTGCTCCAGAGATAACCATTCAGGATCTTAAGTTTTATGTGTTAGGGACACTTCCTTCGGTTTCTGAGACATCGCCCCAGCAACCTAAGGTTTTGATAAGAATAAGAGGGGTTGCGGGTAGTAAGGCGGGGACTATGACTGATTTCACTATCCAAACCTTGGTTTCTCAAAGACAATTAGATATCTAAACCAATGAAAAAAAGAAATTTACAAATGAATAAGACAGGATTCACTCTGGTTGAGACTCTGATTGCGATCTCTATACTAGTTCTTGCTGTCACAGGTGCATTCGCGGCAGCGCACAACGGTATGATGTCCTCACTTTATTCTAAGGATCAAGTGACTGCATTTTACCTTGCTCAAGAGGCGATAGAACAAATTAGAAATCTTCGTGATCAGAATGGTATAAGTGGTAACCCACAAGGCTGGCTTGCCGGTATAGCTAATCTTGGTGACCCTTGTGCTGTCGGTAATACTTGCTATGTGGATGCTCTTAGTTCTTCAGAGCCGCTTGTGCAATGCCCATCAACTTGTCCTAACTTGTTACTAAATTCAAATGGTTTTTATAGTTACGACAATGGCACTACAACTAAGTTTAGGCGCGAGATTAGCGTCTCAACTGTTAGTGCCGACGAGGTCGTTGTGCAAGCCACAGTTTTTTGGACCAAGGGAGTGCTTGTAGACAGAAGTTTTACCGCAACAGAACATTTATTTAACTGGCAATGAAAAACCGCGGCTTCACATTATTTATCGCAATTGTTATTTCAGCTACTCTTTTGCTTGTGTCTTCTGGTATCATTTCGGTCGCAGTTAAAGAGGCCTTTCTTACCACGGCTAATAGACACTCTCAAGAGGCCTTCTATGCTGCAGATACTGGTATAGAGTGCGCTTTATACTGGGATTTGAAGAACCCAGGAGGTTTGAGCGCATTTGCCACATCAACCACCGCGAATATTACCTGTAACGGACAGAGCTTTACTGTGGGTGGGCCGGCTGGTCAGTCAGACTTTACCCTAAATTTCCCCCCTGAGGATTACTGTACTGAGGTGAGGGTTATCAGGAGAAGGGCTCAACCGTCTCTAAATATTAAAAGTACGACTATTGAGTCCTATGGCTATAATACGTGTGATACTACAAACCCCCGTAGAGTTCAGAGAGCAGTTCGGGTAACATATTAGAATGGCTAAAATCCCAAAGGAGATCCTCGAACGGGTAGAAATGCTCCGGACTACTATTGACCGTTATAGGTATGACTTTCATGTGCTAAATATAGAGAGCATCTCGCCCGAAGCTCTAGACTCTCTTAAGGATGAGTTGGTCAAGATAGAGAGAGAGTATCCTGATCTTATTACTCCAGACTCTCCGACCCAGAGGGTTGCAGGTGCGCCAAGCGCAGGTTTTAAGAAGATTACACACAAGGTAGCTCAGTGGTCGTTTAACGATGCTTTTACTATAGAAGACATCAAGGATTTTAATGAGAGAGTTAAGAGGTTTTATAAATCAGAGACAGGTGAAGATATTGATCCGGTATATACATGCGAGTTAAAAATCGATGGATCTCATCTAGTGCTTGAATATGAAAACGGTGTACTCAAGAGTGGTGCAACAAGAGGCGATGGTAAAGTTGGTGAGGATGTCACAGAAAATGTGAGAACAATAGAGTCGGTGCCTTTAAGGTTAAAGGAGAATGTTTCGGTCATTGTGGAAGGAGAGGTTTATATGAGTAAGAGTCGGTTTGAGGAGATAAATAAGATCCAGAGGCAGAGAGGCGAAAAAGAATTCGCCAATGCTAGGAATATTGTGGCTGGTACGATGAGGCAGCTCGACTCTCGTTTGGTTGCTGAGAGGGGATTATCCACATTTATTTATGATTTATCTTCAGCAGAAGAATTGCCGGGAACACAAGACGAAGAATTAAAGCAACTTCAATCTCTTGGTTTTAGGGTTAATGCTCATCATAAGGTGGCGAATAACATAGAGGAGGTTATTGAGTATTGGCAATCTTGGGCCAAGAAGAAGGATCGGGAGGATTATTTGATAGACGGGGTGGTGGTCAAGTTGAATGACAGAAGAGCGCAAGAGATCCTTGGCTACACTGGTAAAGCACCTCGTTGGGGTATTGCTATTAAGTTTGAGGCTGAGCAGGTTACGACTGTGGTTGAAGATATAACTCTCCAAATTGGTCGTACGGGCGTGCTCACACCGGTTGCAAATTTACGACCCGTTAGAGTTGCTGGTTCTACTGTCTCTCGGGCCACCCTACATAACGAAGATGAAATAAAAAGATTAGGTGTTCGGGTTGGGGATACCGTGATCATACAGAAGGCCGGTGATGTGATTCCTGATG
>CAYOGJ010000024.1:4385-6147 GCA_964403655.1 uncultured Candidatus Saccharibacteria bacterium
GCTTAGACCAAAAAACTCTAAAGAGTTCGTCTTCCCAACTCACTTTCCACTATGTGGTGGTGACGGATTGATCGAGAGGATTCCTGGACAAGCAGCTCATAGATGCGTAGCCAAAAATTCTTTTGCTCAACAAAGGCGCAAGCTCGCTCACTTCACCAGTAAGCACTGCTTCGACATTAGAGGCTTCGGGCAAAAAACAGTAGACCAACTTCTTGAATCAGGACTTATCTCAACTTTTGAAGATGTGTTTAGGATTAAGCGAGGTGACCTAGAAGCTTTGCCGCGCTGGGGCGACTTATCCATAAGTAATTTATTGGACTCAATAAGCAAGGCGAGAAATGTGACACTCGAGAGGTTTATTGCATCACTCTCGATACCACAAGTTGGTGAGGAGACAGCTCGTGATTTAGCTAACTATTTCAAATCAGCAGAAAATCTTGAGAACTCAAGTGTTGAAGAATTGACTAAGATAGACGGTGTAGGAGAGGTAGTAGCTAGGGAAATAGTTACTTGGTTTAAAGATAAGGAAAACAGGAAAATTTATAAGCATCTTTTGACTGAGGTAGAAATACAAAAGGTTGTTCAGACTAGGGGTGGTAAATTTACCGGTAAGGTATTTGTGCTCACAGGCACCCTACCAACACTCTCTCGAGACGAGGCCTCAGACTTAATAAGGAGAGCGGGCGGCAAAACCTCATCCTCCGTGTCCAGACTGACAGATTTTGTACTTTACGGAGAAAATGCTGGTGATAAGCTCGAACAGGCAATAAAACTGGGGGTAAGGAAGATGGAAGAGCAAGAGTTTCTTAATATGCTAGGATAGGTTTATGAATAAGGAAGAGGTCCAAAAATTGGCCAAACTTTCAAGGGTTAGTATATCTGACACAGAGGCAGAGTCTCTCTCTCATGAGTTTGAGAGTATATTGACCTATGTGGGTGAAATCAAGAATGCTGGTACCATCTTTGATCCCAAAGAGGAGTCAAATTTACACTTGAAGAATGTGCTAAGGGAGGATGCCAACCCTCATGATTCTGGTTTGTATACAGAGTCATTGTTAAGAGAGATGCCGAGCAAAGAAGGTCAGTACTTGAAAGTGAAGAAAATTCTCTAATGATCGACCTAAACAAGCTAACCGTAATAAGTGCTAGAGAGGCCTTAAAGAAAGGTGAGTTTACTGCAATTGAATTAACCCAAACATCTCTAGATGTAATCAAAGAGAAAGATAAGGATTTAAATGCATTTTTAGAAGTTTTTGAAGATGCTCTTGATCAAGCTAAGGATGCTGATCTAAAGATCAAGGATGGCTTGGATCTTCCACTTTTGGGTATACCAGTTGCTATTAAGGATAATATTTTATTTAAGGATCATAGGGCTTCCGCTGGCTCAAAGATTTTAGAGAACTATCGTGCCACTTACGACTCTACTCTTATAAGGAAGCTAAAAGAAGCTGGGGCCATCATTATTGGTAGGACAAATTGTGATGAGTTTGCTATGGGGTCTTCTACAGAGAATTCTGCTTATGGTAATACTAAAAACCCAATAGACCAGACGAGGGTGCCAGGAGGGTCTTCAGGTGGTTCGGCTGTTGCGGTGGCTTCGGGCATGGTGCTGGCGAGCTTTGGGTCTGATACTGGTGGCTCTATACGCCAACCGGCCGCCTTTACTGGTATTGTGGGCATGAAGCCAACCTACGGTAGGGTGTCCAGAAGTGGGCTTATTGCTATGGCAAGTTCTTTGGATCAAATTGGCCCATTCACTAAA
>CAYOGJ010000025.1:0-5330 GCA_964403655.1 uncultured Candidatus Saccharibacteria bacterium
CTTGAATACGAGTGAGTCCCCTACCTTGTGGTCACCTAGGATCTTCTCAATCTTGAGCATTTGACCCTCGTGGACACGGTACTGCTTACCTCCTGTCATAATGACAGCGAAGTCGTTTTTAGAGAGCTCTACAGGCCTTCTAGACGCCTTTGGGGCTGCCTTTGTAGCTTCTTTTGTAGCCTTAGGAGCCTTTGCTTTTGGGGCTGATTTCTTAGCTGTTTTAGCTTCTGCCATAGGTTGCCTATTCTACATTAGGACGGTCTATTGTCAACGTATCTATCCCACTAGAAGAGCCTGTAATACGGAGCACGTCCTTATCAATCTTTCCTAGCTCCTTTTGGCCAGTGTTGTAGTGATTTACCACGGTACCAAGGGATACACCCAGTTTCTTGTAGTATTCGTCATAGGTCTTAATGTGGCGACCCAAGTCCTCCACCTTCTTAATGATCTCTTGCGCCTTCTCCTCAATCTGAAGAGCCTTTAGACCCTGCATCACAGTCTGGAGGTACGCAAGGAAGGAGGTTGGAGAGACAATGATCACTTTGTACTTCGAAGCAGCTCTTTGGATAAGACTCTCTGTTTCCTCTTGAAGGGCACCAATCTTGTTTACAATTAGATCGTAGTATATAGCCTCGTGAGGGATAAACATAAAGGCAAAATCCATGGTCCCCTTCGCTGGTTGGATGTACTTAGCTGTCTCTTGTATGCGCATCTTGAGGTCGCTTACAAAGAGCTTCTCGAGTTTTGCCTTCTCTACCGGATCCTTTTCCTCCACAAGTCTGTTGTAGTTCTCGAGAGAGAACTTGGAATCGACTGGGATAATTTTTTCCTTCACAAAAACGACTGCATCAGGCACAAGTCTCGCCCCATTATCATCTAATCCAAGTTCATACTGCATTTCATACGAGCCTGGAGGCAAAACATTTTTGAGCAATGTCTCCAAGTAGTACTCACCGAGTATCCCTCTTTGTTTTGGGTTCTTAAGAATATCTTGAAGACTCTCTAGCTGGTCGGCAAAAGAGACTACCTGTCTGTTGGTCTCGTCTAACTTAGTCAAACCCTCTGTCACCTCGCGGATAAGCTTGGCTGACTCGCCGAACTGAGTCTTCACCGACTCGTGCATGAGCCTATTGCCCTCTGTCATCTTCTGGTCCACAGTACGAGAGAGTTCGTTAAGCTGTTGAAGCATGAGACTCATCCCCTCACTCTTCTCCCCACCCTCCTTTTTCTTCATAAAGACGAAAAAAATACCCAAGTTGAGTACAAACAAAGCGACTAAGAGGACAATTATCCAATTCATTGGTATCATCATATCATGTCGCTACAAACAGATATAAAAGCCGGTATCAAAGATGCCATGATCGCCAAAGATGCGGTCCGTTTATCAGTGCTAAGAGGTCTTTCTGCAGCATTTACTAACGAACTCGTCGCTAAGAAGATGAAACCAGACGGCGAGCTTTCCGACGAAGACGCTCTAGCAGTTATAAGCAAGGAGGCTCGCAAGCGTAAGGACTCCATAGAGCAATTTGAGAAGGGCGGCCGACCAGAACTCGCAGAAGATGAAAAGGCCGAGTTAGCAATCCTAGAGACCTTCCTACCAGCGCAAATGTCTAAGGAGGAAATCGAGGAGTTCGTGAAGGCAAAGCAGGTTGAACTCAATATGGATAAGTCTAAGGCAGGACAATTTACAGGTCTCATAATGAAAGAGCTAAAGGGCAAGGCAGACGGACAGGTGGTTAAGACAGTTGTGGATAACATTCTTGCTTGACTTTTTGGTTCTTTTGTGATAGGATTTAATACCAGAACATCTGTACCACTAAATATATAAGGAGCTGACTTGAGGCTCACTAGAGACCTGTTAGAGCAGCTGGCGGATAGGGTTGAAAAGAAGAGACTAACTAATCCGTCCAAGAACTATGGTGATGATGTAAGGTTCGTCGTCGGAGAGAAAAGTCTACCCGACAAGGACAGCTACTATCGAGCAGAGCTCGAGGTGGCAGAAATCCTGCATAGTCGAAGGCACTCACTTATTGCATGTCGAGAAGACTAAAAAGCAAGGCCTACACCGCTCACTAACGCAAACTCATCCTTCCGGGAGGATACATGGTCGAGATCACAGAAAAGGGTTCCGAGGAGACAACCTTCTTGGCCCCATTCCTCACTTCGTTCTCTGAGCGCTTCAAGGCACTCAAACTGGAGAACCCTCGAGTCGATGTCGAGATCCTCTTCAGGACAGTCTGCACGGAGTTCAGGATCTTCGGTGAGAAGCGCGAGAAGCTCTCGGACATCTTCATGTACCAGCGGTCAGTCATCGAGATCCCAAGGAGCATCGCCGCTCACAACCTCGAAGCTCCTCTCAGTCCCCCTGAGAGCGACTGGAGACCTATTCCGCGGAGGAGTCGCCCCTCGATCTCGAAGAAGAACTCCAGGTTCTCGATCGAGCATAACGGGCCAGACTACCACGAGAAGCAGTTGCCAACCGGCGACCAGTAGCAAAGGGCGGATTCCGAATCTTCGGAATCCGCCCTGATTTTTTATTTCAGGAATCCTTCTTCAACTAAGAGTTTCCTCTTCTGTCCTTGCAGACCATTGTAACCCCCGATCTTGCCATCACTCCGAATCACCCGATGGCATGGCACGCCCTTCTTCGTATTTTTATTCAAAATGTTTCCTACTGCACGAAAGGCAAGTGGCTTACCCGCTCTCATTGCTACCTCTTTATACGTCATTACTTCCCCACTCTTAACTTCTTTAACAACTTCGTAGACCTTATCTTTAAAATTCATTGGTGAATAATAACAAATAAAAAGACCCACACCTTAGTGGGCAGGTCTTGGCACTAGCCTGATACCGTGACCTTCGTTGGAGTAGAATTCGACGTGCATATGCAGGAGTACTAGCTGTCTTTGCACATGCTTCCATTGCGGATAATTGCACTTCAGAAGCTCTCTCTCCACCTTGTCCACACACACGAGTTTAGAAATTTCTGGCTTTTCGAGTCTGAGTAGCCGAGCGATCTTCTCAAGACCCGCCTTATCAGCATGTACATACCATTTAGCTTTGAAAGGCATCAAACCTCCTGAGATCTAGTCTTTGCAATTTATACCAAGCCAATAAAAAACCGCAAGTTACTTACTTGCGGTCTGGGGAGATCGCTCGGGGCGACGAGGCCTCATGCTCTCAAGATATGCCTTCAGCTTTTCCATATTGCCGAAGCGTTGCTTGATCTGATCCTTGTTCCGATCCTGATGGATCTTGCCGTCGGAGAACTCCTTGTAGACTATGAACTTGAGACCAGAACCAGGTCGACTGTTCCGTACCAAACTAACAGTCTCCTTGTCACACACCCAAACAGGTCTGCGCCTATGATCGGCACAACGAATCTCCGTCATCGACACGTTAGCGTCGAGAATCCCCGCCATAAAGGCGTTGGTTTCTCCGCTTAGTGGGTAGATGAACCAACGAATTACCTTCTTTGGCATTGTTGCTCCCTTGAGTTGTGGTTCTTTGCATACTATACCACAGTATTTAAGATTTGAGAAATTATGATAATCCTGTTATTATTTTTCCGCTGAGGCCCTATCGTCTATCGGCTAGGACACATCCTTCTCAAGGATGGAAGCAGGGTTCGACTCCCTGTAGGGTCACAAATTTATTTTTCCTGCCAATCTGCAGACTGGCGTACTAAAAGTTTCTCCTTATACTCAGGTCGAGCCATGAGCTCTTCTACACACTTCTCCATCCTAACACCCTGAGAACCCTTGATGAGAATTACATCTCCCTCTTTAATTAAATCCTTCATAAACATACCAGCCTCAAGCGAGTCATCAAATTGGAAAACTTTTTCCTCATGTATACCCCCTATAAGAGCCTCTTGAGCAGTATAGCGAGAACGGATTCCGACTGTGGCTAAAAGGTTAACCACCTTGGCAACCTTGTCCCCAACCTTTTTATGTTCATCCACTGTGTATCTACCCAGCTCCAACATATCCCCAAGAATTGCAATCTTTCTATGGCCACGTCCCATCTTGATAGACTTAAGCGTCTTAAGCGCCTCCTCCACAGCAACTGGAGATGAGTTGTAAGAATCATCGATGATCACTGAGCCCTTAAGTCCATCAATTAGCCTCATTCTGCCAGATGTTGGTTGTTCGTTCTTGAAGGAGCTTGTAGCCAACTTAACATCAAAATTTAAATATTTAACAACAAGCAACGCTACAAGTATGTGAGAAATGTTTTGCTCCCCTATTGTGTCTTTCAACTCGATCCTTATTGGTTCGGAGTCACCGAAGGAAACTCCAAATACTACACCCTTTGGCATCTTCTTCTCATCGTAGATAATTTCGTAATTAACAGAACCCACATCACTACCGAGCGATTGGCCAAACAACATTACCTTCTCCTCACTTAACTTTTTATAAGCCATGACATCCTCATCATCAGCATTGAGGATGAGTAGTCCTCCGGGCTTCAGTGCCTTAACCAAGTTTCCCTTCTCCTCGAACAAATATTCAGGACTACTAAACGCCTCAACATGTACTGGAACCTTTGAAAGCTTGGTTACCACTGTTATATCTGTCTTTAGCCACTTTGTGACCATTGCAATGTCACCAGGTTTGTCTGTTCCCACCTCGAGCACTAACCACTTTGGATATGGAGACTTAAAGACAAGCATTACCAAACCATCAAAAATGACTCTGAGCCAACCAAGCATGTCTCTGCCTGGGTTATCGCTATCTAAAATGGTTAGCGGTATACCCAGCTCACTATTGAAGCTCTTTTGACTTTTACGCACGCTCTCAAACCTAGACAGTGCTGTGTATATAGCATCCTTAGTGGTGGTCTTACCGACAGTCCCTGTAATACCAATAATTTTTGGATTGTATTTCCTTATTACAAAATAAGAGAGTTTGTGGAGTGTATAGATTAGTATTTGCTTCAGAATTTCCTTCATTTTAGTCTAGTGTGGCTCTTGGTGGCGCCTCTCGATCTGGCGGGATATTGTAATAGTTTATCAGAAATTTTGTCAGGTTAATAAAGCTATCGGTGAGTGTCTCAGAAGCATATTGAACTCCAAGTGGGTGGAATGTGTAGAGAAATATCAAATATTTCGCATCATAGGATGGGAAATATCCAAAGAATGAATGCAAGTAATGATCTGCATAGTACCCACCTCCGTTTGGATTAGCGATTTGTGCCGTACCTGTCTTTGCTGCCACAGAGTACTTCTCGAGTCTTACTTTACCATCTCGAAGTGCGGTGTCGACCACTTCGGTGAGCATCCTTGAAATTTCCTCAGTTGTGCCAGACTTGAAGACTTGTTTACCCTT
>CAYOGJ010000025.1:5340-6053 GCA_964403655.1 uncultured Candidatus Saccharibacteria bacterium
GTGATCCCGAGTCCGTAATCAATCTTCTTGACCAAATGTGGTGTGACTAGGTAACCACCATTCGCAAGTACCGACAAGGCTCTAACCATTTGTATTGGGGTAAAGGCAACTCCCTGACCAAAGGATGCCTGAGCGTACTCTAGGTCTCTGGGTGCGAAAAGATTTGAGACAAGCGGCTTACCCTCATTTGGCAAATCAATACCAGTAGTAGAAGCGAGTCCGTATGAGAGCATGTACTCTCTGAACTTTTCGTTACCCATTCTCTCCACCACAAAGGCAGCTCCGGTATTCAATGATTTACTAAGCACTAATTGCATTGGTACCTTTGTGCCATATGATTTCTTGTCGAAGTTGCAGAAGGTCTTTTTGTCCAAAGTCTTGCAGCCTGGGTCGTTGAAGGTGGTTTTCCTACTGACCGAACCCGAATCGAGTCCAGCGGCCATAGTAAGGGCCTTCACAATCGAACCCATTTCGTATCTGTCTTCAACAAGTTTATTTGAAAAGACGCCGACGGAAGAAGCACTCTGAGGAGTGTTTGGGTCGAAGGTTGGTGCAAGAGCCATACCCACGATCTCACCATTTTTCGGATTTACGATTATACCTCCGGTGAACTCCGAAGAATATTTTTTCTGAATATTACCAAGCTCTTCCTCGAGCATTGCTTGCACGGTTGGCTCAATGGTTGTAACTATATTCCCTTCTGGACTAACTCC
>CAYOGJ010000026.1:0-5865 GCA_964403655.1 uncultured Candidatus Saccharibacteria bacterium
GGCAGCTAAAAGTGCAAAGGGCGTTGTCGGAAGTAACGGTAAAAAAATTCCAAGCGTTGCGGAAGTGTTGAAAGCAATCAAAACTGAAAGGAGAATGAAGGCAAGAGCAATTGCAAAACCAAGCTTGTCCGCACTTCTTACAATACCCGTCAACTTATCTATCGCCACCTTATTCTGATAATAGTTAACATGATCAACGATAGTAAGACCGCTACTCGAGAGTGCGCTGTTACCCTCCAAGAACTCTGCAATACTCTGATACTGTGATGGATCCTTGGCTTTGATATCGAGTGCTGCTCCAAGAGGGTTCTCATCTAGCTCATTTAGTGCGGTGAGAATAGATTGGTCGCTCACGTGTCTCTCTTTAAAAGCTTCAAGTGCCTCCTCTCTTGAGGTGTAGGTAACAAGAGATATCTCAGAAAGAGTATCGAGAGAACTTTTGATCTTCAAAATGTCTTCCTCTAGAGCAGCAGGTATGAAGGTGACTGATATATCTACCTTATCTTTTAATATTTCTAGTCCTGTGGTGAGCACTGCACCTCCAAGCATTGTTAGACAAATTACTGCTAAAGTTGCGGTCATCATAAACACCGATGCCAGAGAAACAGTCCCGTTTCTCCAAAAGTTCATGAACCCCGTCTTTGTTATTCTTTTAAAATTAGTCCAAAACATTTTATTTCTTATTCTACTATATAAAGTACTTACCCTCTTTATCATCGCGGACTATCTTCCCCTTCTCCATCGCCACCACTCTTTTGCCGAGCATGTCGATAATGCCCTTATTGTGAGTGGTTAGGATAACCGTGGTACCAAAATCATTGATCTTCTTGAGTATCTGCACAATGTCGTAAGTGTTCACCGGGTCAAGATTGCCTGTGGGTTCATCTGCAATGAGTACATCCGGTTGATTTACTAGAGCTCGTGCAATCGCTACCCTCTGCTTCTCTCCACCAGAGAGTTCGTGAGGGAAGTTCCAAACCTTGTTCTTAAGATCGACAAGGTCGAGTACATGAGGAACATCCTGCTCTATCTCCTCGTCTGTCTTACCTGAGGCCTCCATGGTGAAGGCAATATTTTCATAAACAGTCTTACCAGAAATTAAGCGAAAGTCTTGGAAGATCATACCGATCTTTCTACGGAGGTTGTTCATCTCCCCCTTGCTTAGCCGATGAACATCTGAGGATTCGTAAAAGACCTTACCTTCGCTTGGCCTCTCCTCAGCTAAGAGCATCTTGAGTAGAGTGGTCTTACCTGCACCTGACTGACCCACAATAGACACGAACTCGCTTGGTTCGATAGTAAGAGTAATATTTTGAAGAGCTACCGAAGTATCCGGGTAGACCTTAGTCACTCGGTCAAAGAAAATCATCCCCACATTTTAACACCCTTATCATCATAAGAAAACGCCCAGCATTAGTGCTGGGCGGCTTACAAATCATTCTCAAGCCGGAAGATCCATTTGTCGTCTAGATCATGCCTGCTCGTTGGCATAGCGAATCTAGCATATAACCAATTTCCTCGAGGGTAATTGTCGATATGGAACACTGCTACATCACCCTTCTTATTAACAACAAGGGGGGTCATTGCTATAGCCAGACTTTCCTGATTTGGCTGATACACATAGTGTGCTCGAAGGAAATAAGCATCCTCCGGAGCGCATAAGCACACTAGTTGATCATCCAAGCTCCTTCTGCTCCACCTAGTGAGGAACGAAGGTTCAAGAATGTCACTCGTAGTCGGCCAAACCACAAAACCAAGATCTCTTGGTGACAACACTATGAAATTAACTTCCTCTTGTGCCATCGAAGGCCGAAAACCAGACTCTCTTGCTAACTCTCTTGATGAGTAAGATAAAGAGGCGCTCCTCTTCACCATACTCTCCAAATCCCCAAGACTCAGTCCTCCAACACTAATTGAGAAAGAAGGCTTAAACCTAGTCATTTTCATCTCTTGGCATTTTATCCTCCGAAAAGTCCTAAGTACTTATATCTGTGACGATTCTACACTATTTACAAGCCTTTTTCAGCTTCGATAAACTCGTCGAGTTCTCCATTCAATACCTTATCCACATCTCGCACTTCTACATCAGTCCTATGGTCCTTAACCATTTTGTATGGATGTAGAACATATGAACGAATCTGGTTACCCCACTCAATACTTGTGGTTTTAGAAATATACATGCCCTTCTCCTTCGCCTTCCTTTCCTCATCTTGGAGTTTGTAGAGCTTGGCCTCAAGCATTGCTAGAGCGCGCTCCTTGTTCTGCGCCTGACTTCTCTCGCTCTCTACATGTACGGCCAAGTTTGTCGGTATATGTACCACTCGCACCGCAGTCTCCCTCTTGTTCACATTCTGTCCTCCTGGGCCAGACGACTTCGAATACTCAAGTCGAATGTCATCGAGCGGGATACTCACCTCACCAACCTTCTCAAACTTTGGTATCACCTCAACCATAGAAAAAGAGGTGTGTCGAAGCTTCTTCGCATTGAAGGGAGATATACGCACGAGTCTATGCACTCCGGATTCATTCTTAAGAGTGCCATAAACACCCTTACCTGAAACTTCGAGAGTAATGTTCCTGTAACCCCCATGATCATTCTCATTTTTATGTAAAACAAAATAACTCCAACCCCTGTTGTTAAAGTATTTCAAATACATCTGCAAAAGCATATTGGAAAAATCTTCTGCATCATCGCCACCAGCTCCAGAGAAAATGGTTACCACTGCATCACCCTTGTCATACTTACCCACCCCCTCAAGTTCATCCTTAAGATTTTGAAGTTCTTTGATGGCACCTTGAGCACTATCCTTATCGGACCAAAAATCTGGAGATTGCATCCTCTCCTCCAAAGCATCAATTTTCTTTTGTATTTCGTCTTTACTCGCCATGAGCCAAAGGTCGGGATCGAACCGACGACCTACCGCTTACGATGCGGTCGCTCTACCAACTGAGCTACTTTGGCACCCAAACATTCTAACAAATGGAGCCAAGACCCGGGATCGAACCGGGGACCTCTTCCTTACCATGGAAGTGCTCTACCGACTGAGCTATCTTGGCGGGAAACAGGCCATATAGTATTACAAATCCACCTCTTTTCAAAGCCCCAAAAGCCTCTAAATTCCTTCAACCATTATTTGAGGTGAGTTTGTTGGAGTATAGTAATCAACAAACCAAGCTACTTCAGCCACAATAGTGAAAACTATGATAAGTAGTATTAATGACGATACCTGCTTCCACATGCCAGAGAAAAATTATTCCTTTTTAATCAAGTAATACAATGCGAGCGGTGCTCCCCAATTAGCAAATCTTTCGATGAAATCCCAAATAGGTTGACCCACAATTGGTCGGACCAAGGCAGTCCACAAACCCCAGAACGCCGCCCAAAGGAGAATGGGTTTCATTGGCTTTATAAGCACAACCAAAGCCACAATAATATCCATGACACCAACGAGCATAAGAAGAGTTGTTGCCGTCTCTGGGTTGCTGACACCAAAGTTTGCAAACCACTTAACCCAGTCTGCCTTGCCCTGTAAAGCAAACACTCCATGACCCAAGAACTCTCCTGCCACAGCAATGCGTAGAGCCCATATAGCCTTCTGTGAATTAGACATGAATTTATAAAAGATTACTGATAAATCCCTTATAAATTATACTCCTATTTAGATAAACAAGTTGTTGCGGGGCTAGGATTTGCACCTAGGCCTGGAGGTTATGAGCCTCCCGAGATACTGCTTCTCTACCCCGCTAAGGAGCCCATTATAACCCGAAGTGCTGACAAAATCAATGAAAAATAGTATAGTACTAGCCACGCAATGTGAGGCAGGTTGTCAGCCCTAGGCTCGACTTGTCGGCGTAGCTCAGTTGGTTAGAGCGTGGGACTCATAAGCCCAAGGTCGGTGGATCGTTCCCACCCGCCGACACCCGTTTGAAAAACGGGAACATTCTTGTTAATGTTCTAAAATCTGCGATCGTAGCTCAACTGGTTAGAGCACTCGCCTGTCACGCGAGAGGTTGCCGGTTCAAGTCCGGTTGACCGCGCAAACGAAAAGAGTCCTAGAAATAGGGCTCTTTTCTTTGCGGGTCTGTGGGACGTGGAACTGGTATACTTTTGGCATGAATGAAGGAATTCAAGAAGGCCCCCAATATCCACAAATTTCTCTGGAACTAAACACAATGGCCAAGGAAGACCAAGAAATGCGGAAAAAGTGGTTTATCGATGAATCATGGGATGAAATGGTAAATGCAAAAAATACGTCAAGAATGAAAGAGATAGTCACTCAAATCGGATGGCCAACATTATCCAAGGTGGGAAGTGAAGCGTCTCATAATGCATGGCTTTTGATACAGCATTCAGATAAGGATGTAGAGTTCCAAGAGCTATGCCTGGGACTAATGAAAAGTGAGTCTACTGAGGAGGTTAAATTGAGTGATATAGCCTATCTTGAGGACAGAGTGCGGGTAAACAAAAAATTACCCCAATTATATGGGACTCAAATGAGAGTAGTAGATGGCCAACGCCTCCCGCAACCGATAGAAAATCCAGATGACATAAATATAAGGAGGCAAGAGATGGGTCTGGCTCCAATCGAAGAATACATTAAATTCTTTTACGAGAAATATGGTGAGCCAGATGAAAGTGAGAAATAGCAGTTCTAACATCCTCTACTAGCCCGCGCATTAAGTTTCTTAATGTTTACAAAACAGAACTGATATAATTTTGGTATGGTCAAAATGATTATGGGGGTGGGTATACCAGGATCTGGCAAGACGACTGCTCTCAAACCTCTAGCGGAAAGATATTCATACAAGTACATAAGTCCAGATGATGTTCGAGCTGAGTTAACTGGCACAGCCACAGATCAATCCAAGAACAAAGAGGTTTGGGAGGAGGTGTACACAAGAGTAGCAAAAGAGCTTGAGAGTGGTGAGACGGTAGTGTTCGATGCGACCTTCGCACGAGAGAACGAGAGAAAGGATTTCATCAAGTTTGCTCGGGAGCACGGCGCAGAGAAGGTTCAAGGAATATTTGCTTCAGTACCACTCGAAGTGGCAGACGAAAGAAATAATAGCAGAGAAAGAGTAGTACCAAGATACGCGATGGAACGCATGGACAAGATGATCCAAGAACATCCTCCAGAGATCGAGGACGGGTTCGACAGCATATTTGAAATAAACGAATTCCAAGAGTTAGAAAATGTAGAAAGAGCAACTGAGCAAGGAAAGGAATTCCGTGAATTCGGTGGGATGAAATAGAGACTAAATCATTTTAAACTCTCTAAATACTGCTTCGTAGAGTGTCATAATTCTCCTAGCTTCCCTTTCATTCAAATCGTAAGAGGAACCAGAGTGGACCACCTCATTTCTAATCTTGTGTGCCTCCCAGGCATAGTCTAAAGTAAGCATGTCTGACCTCTCTATACCCTTGAGCATCTCGCCTATTGAGTCACCGTGGTGTCCCTGAGCTCTTAACATTTCGTCGAGCATGATATCTGCTTCTATGATGGCCAGTCGCCACTCAGAGGCGTTGGTTGAGTTTAAGTGGCTCATAGCCTTATCCCACTTTGGATTTTTAATCATCGGCACCTCCTTAACCTCCTCTCCTTCCGGGTCAGAACCATAGATCTTATCTTCAGCTGCTTTAAGTGCCTTGAGTTTGGAGGAATTCCTAACCATACTAAGTATGGCCAAAATAGTTGCCACAACTCCGAGCAAAATGATCACTGGGTAAATGTATTTAATAAACCATGCCACAATAGCGGCCCATATAGTTGCATAAGAACCGAAACGCGACACAACAAAATAATTCAAAATAGTCGACCAAATAACCCAAAGGAAGATTAGTACAAGTATAATGAAGCCGACTTC
>CAYOGJ010000027.1:0-5812 GCA_964403655.1 uncultured Candidatus Saccharibacteria bacterium
AATCTATGGCTATCGGAGGTACAGCTCTACTCATTGTCGTTTCTGTTGTTATAGACCTTATCAAGAAGATTGATGCACAGCTTTCAGTACGAGAGTACTAGTTATGCTCTATAATTAGAGCATGTTGCACACTGTAATATTTATCGGGCGAAGTGGTTGTGGGAAGGGGACTCAAGCAGAGCTTTTGCGTAACCGCATAAAGGAGCACGATGTGGCTAAGCGTCAGATCCTATACATTGAGACTGGTGACGGCTTTAGAGAGTTTGTAAGGGGTAAGAGTTACTCCTCAAGACTTTCAAAAGCTATCTACGATCGAGATGCTAGGCAACCTGACTTCCTAGCCACTCTCATGTGGGGCAAGATGTTGCTTGAAACATTGGATGAAGACATGCATTTGGTCTTCGATGGTGTTGCTCGATCTAAACCTGAGGCACACATGCTCTCAACAGCTCTTTGGTTTTATGAGCGAGAGAAGCCAACCGTAATCTACATCAATGTCTCTCGCAAATGGAGCGAGGACAAACTCTTGAAGCGTGGCCGAGCCGATGATGTTAATTTAGCCAGGATCGACAAGAGGTTAGATTGGTTCGACAAGGATGTCATACCCTCGATCGAGTACTTCAAGGAGAATCCTTTCTTCAATGTAATAGAAATCAACGGGGAGCAGAGTGTGGAGGCGGTGCATGCAGAAATTATTTCCAAGTACGAGTACGCATAAACGATGATAAGGCTCAAAAGTCTAGACCAAATTCAAACAATGCATGAGGGCGGCAGGCGCCACTCTGAGATTCTTCGTGCACTCGCAGAGATGGTTACACCAGGGATCTCCACTCTTATTCTAGAGGAGGAGGCATTGCGACTCATTCGCGCACACGGTGACACACCAGCTTTTTTAAACTATTCCCCCAAGGGAGCCTCGAGACCTTTCCCTGCAGCACTTTGTGTTTCTATTAATGACGAGATAGTCCACGGTATCCCAAATGAGAAAGAGAGGATCCTAAGAGATGGAGACATTGTTTCTCTCGACCTTGGACTCAAGCACGAGGGCTTTATTACCGACTCAGCAGTGACAGTCCCAGTTGGCTCTGTTGATGATGAGTCGAGAGATATTATGCGTTTAGCCAAGGAGGCCTTAGAGGCGGGGATCAAGTCTGCGCAGCCGGGGGCACATGTAGGTGACATTGGCGAGGCAATATATAAGGTGGTGAAGGGTACTGGCTATTCTCTGGCCGAGGACCTAGCAGGGCACGGAGTAGGCTTTGAGGTGCACGAGGATCCGTTTGTGCCAAACATTGGTCGTAAGGGTGAGGGGGAGAAGTTGGTCCCAGGCATGGTCATTGCCATAGAGCCTATGGTAAATGCTGGTGGGCCCGCCATAGCTGATACCGATGACGGCTACACTATAGTCACTGCTGATGGCTCTCGTAGTGCTCACTTCGAACATACTATTGCAATTACCGAGACAGGAAACATTGTATTGACAAGATAGTATAAAAGTTATATTATAAAAAAAGAAATAGATAGCATCTCGCTATCAAAAACTGTTCGTTAAAACAGGAGTAGACTCAATGAGTCGTGTTTATCCATCAAGAGCAAGCGATCCAGATTTTGTTCCGTCACTTGTCCTTCTTCTGACAGTTGAAGAGTATTCATTCGAAGATGTTGGTTTGATGTTTGGCGTGACCAGAGAGCGAGCTCGTCAATGGTCTCTTGAGTACAACATCAAGGCACCTCCTCAGGGCTTGAGAGGAATGAGGGCTATTCGAGTCTGGGACGATACTCGGAACAGGTTCGTTGCCGGGCCTAGAGGGTCCTTCTATGAAGGAGAGAGGAGGAACCGCTTGATAGTAAGAATGCAAGAGACATCGAAGCGAATCCAAGATCGTCGAAACAAGATCATCTCACAGGCGGTTCAACTCAAGTCGATTCTTGGCAGAGATCCGACTCTCGCTGAGTTAGGAGCCGCCTTCTTTGGGCGAGGGTTGAAAGATCTCAAACACGCAGCGCCGCGGTTTGCAGGAGTTTGGGGAGGCTCGAGTTCAACTAGGCAAAGGTACCAAGCCTTCAGAGCAGCCCTTGCGGAACAGGGGGTTATCGCACGTAAGGCTGGGTCGGCTGGATGGGTCGGCGGTAGATCAAGTCAGCCCCCAAAAAATATTTTTTGTAAGCGTGGTCACTCTGCTGAACAAAACAAAAACAAATTCGGCACATGCAATATTTGCCGTCGCTGGACACAAAAAGCCAGGATAGCTCGTAAGAAGGGAAAGCCGATTCCACCGGAGCCAATAGAAGTAAGAGATGGAACAGCGTAGATTCATTTAGGCGTTTGATTTTATCAAGCGCCTTTTATTTTGCTTTGACTCGCTAGGTGGGTATGGTAAGGTGGGCTTTAGATAGAACCTAAAGGGAGGCCTCATGTCTATGTGGTGGATGCTCCAAATCTCGAGCTCTATGATGCCCGAGCGCATTGAGGAATTGCCCAAGGCCGTCCGTGAGAATTGGGGCAGGCCTCATCCAGATTTAAAACATGCTAATCCGTTCCTTGAATCTACTCTGAAGATTCTTGAGGATCAGAAGTTCTGTTTAGGTGATGAGACGCTTGAGCTTGTGGCCAAGCAAGAGTTTCCATCCCCTCGCATTGCAGACCATGCTCTGTATTGCCCGGATTGCCGGTGGAGAGTTCTTATGTTCCGTAGGCGAGGACCGATATAATTTCGGTCTTTTTCTTTGGTCTAACCTTTGTTATACTCATCTTCTAATTCATATTTATGACACACATTAAGAAAGAGAGGACATTCGTAGCTATCAAACCAGACGGAGTCCAGCGTTCACTGATTGGCGAGGTAATAAAGAGGTTCGAAAGAGTGGGGCTCAAATTAGTTGGTCTCAAACTTCTAGTCGTTTCAGAAGATCATGTAGAGAAGCACTATGAGAAGTTGGATGAGAAGATCAAGACTCATCTCAAGAAGTACATGACCAGTGGTCCAGTGGTGGCTATGGTGTGGGAGGGCGCTCATGTAGTACAGCTAGTGAGGAAGTTGGTAGGGAAGACCGAGCCCCTAAACTCAGACGTGGGTACTATTAGAGGTGACTTCGTGCTCGACTCATATGCGATGGCAGACTCAGACGGTAGAGCAGTGAGAAATATCATCCACGCATCAGGAAATGTGGAGGAGGCAGAGTTCGAGATCTCACATTGGTTCAAAAACGAAGAGTTAGTGAACTACAAACTAGTGCAAGAGGCGATATTGTACGACGTAAACATTGACGGTATCCTAGAATAATTCTGTATTCTCAGCTTAGTATTCCCATTTTTTAAAAAACTGGGGATTACTCATTATTCAGCACTTTCACAATGGTGAGGAGTCGATATAATTCATGTAGGGTTATCTAAGGTATTATCTAGCTAACCAATATTTAGGGATCTCGAATCGTTCAGAACCTTGGTTCTTAACTGAGAGAACCCACCTAGTTTTAGAACTAGGGAATACCGAGGTAACCCCATGAAAGTCCCTCATCCGCAATAGAGCGAGATGGGGGATTCTCGTTTATAATGTGTGGGTGAATCGAAATATTCTCTTTGCCACCTTTCTCTCTGTAGCCCTAATGGGCTTTCTTCATCACTTAGGTAGTTACTATTTCCTCTATTGGAGTCTTGATTGGTTCGACATAGTCATGCACTTCTTAGGAGGAGTATCGGTGGCAATGATTTTCGTTTATGCATACTATTCAACATCAATTGGGCTAAAAAAGCATCTTATTGCTAAAACTTTTGTTTTTGTAATGCTTATCGGCATTGCTTGGGAGTACTTCGAGTATTACTTTAAGATCGCTAATCCGACCAAGGGTAACTATGTTGAGGACACAACACTCGATCTCATATTTGATGCATTAGGTGCACTTCTTGTAGGGGTGATCAGTAATTTAAAATTAAATAAATGAAAACAAGCTTAACCTGTTATGGCGGAGTGGGCACAGTTACTGGTGCAAATTTCTTACTTCAAATTGAGGAGAGTGGAAACAAGTTAAAGATTCTTATTGATTGTGGCCTCTTCCAAGGATTAATGTCTGAGAACGAAGTTTCAAAGGCATTTGATTATGATGTCACTACAATAGATTATCTCTTTATTACGCATGCACACATTGACCACATTGGACGCATACCAGAACTCGTCAAAGCTGGCTTTAAGGGAGTGATCCTTTCGACTAAAGAAACTAAGGACATCGCACGTTTTATGTTGAAGGATCTTACGCATATTGCCGGCGAGGGGGAGGATGCAGCGGAGAAAGCTCTCTCTCTTTGGACAGTGCATCCTTATCACGAACCTAAGAAGTTTGAGCTCGGTGGGGTAGAAGCATTCTCGCTCTCACTCTACGACGCTGGACACATCTTGGGATCAGCAATGTACAAACTCACCTTCGCATCAGGCAAGTCGATTTTATTTAGTGGCGACATTGGCAACTCTCCTTCACCGCTTCAGAGTGATGTGGAAAGGGTCAGTGATGCAACTTATATTCTCATGGACTCAGTTTACGGTGATCGCAATCACCAGAGTAATGAGGAGAGGGATGCAAGGTTTAAGGAGATTATTGCTGATGTAATAGAGAGGAGGAGCACCTTACTCATTCCAGTCTTCTCCCTAGAGCGTACGCAGGTAATGATTCACGAGTTGGACAAGCTCTTCACGAAAGAGGGATTGAAGAGTATACCTGTTTTCCTAGACTCACCACTTGCTATCAATATTACTGAGATCTATAGAGACCGCTTCAACAGTAAGGACAAAGATCTTTACTTCAACAAATTACAAGAGACTGCGCAGGTTAGAGACTCCATAAGTATTAGTCATGTCCCAGGACCAAAGATCATCATGGCTGGCTCTGGCATGTCTACAGCTGGTCGCATAGTTCATCATGAAGAACATTATCTTCCAGATCCAAACGCTACCATCCTCTTTGTTGGCTACCAAGCTGCCGGCACACTTGGAAGACTTATCCAAGATGGTGTGAAGGAAGTGAAGATCGGAGAGAAGTTAGTTGAAGTAAATGCAAGAGTGCTAAGTATCGATGGCTTCTCTGCACATGCAGACTCAGACCAGCTAGTGAAGTTCGTCGAAGCAAGTGAGAAGAGTGTAAAAAAAGTTTTCATCACTATGGGGGAGCTCAAGAGTTCTATCTTTCTTGCACAGAGACTTAAGGATGAGCTCGGTGTGGAGTCGGTTATCCCAGAGAAGGGTAAGAGCTACGAACTAGATTTATAAATAAAATGAATACCAAACTAGTCTGGTTACTTATGGCTGTTGGTGGAGCAGTTGGTGGTTATGTACCACTACTTTGGGGCGGTAGTACTTTCTCTATGTCTTCAATTCTCTTCACCGCTTTGGGCGGTTTTTTGGGTATATATGTAGGCTACAAACTTTCTGAGTAGATTACTTAACTGCTTCTACGATCTTAGCGAAGACTGTTGGGTGGTTCTCTGCGAGGTCAGCAAGGATCTTGCGGTCTAGTTTGATACCCTTCTTGTTTAAAGCATCAATGAACTTAGAGTAGGAGAGTCCAAGAGGCTTAACGGCAGATGAGATGCGAACATTCCAAAGTCGGCGGAAGTCACCCTTCTTGTCTCTTCGGTGAGCGAAGGCGTAAGTACCAGCGTGGAAAATAGCTTCGTTAGCTTGGCGTTCCTTAGTAGAGCGACCAAAGCGGTAACCCTTAACCTTTCTCAATATATTCTTTCTGGTTTTGAGGGCATTTACACCCTTTTTGACTCTGGTCATCTGATTATTTGATATTTACTAGGAAACGGCTTCGCTCCTTG
>CAYOGJ010000028.1:0-3687 GCA_964403655.1 uncultured Candidatus Saccharibacteria bacterium
AGTAGAAGAGTACTAGCGTGCCTCCACCAGTAGTAACGACAACCAAACTAGAAATAAGAATCAGCAAATCATACTCCCAACCCGTTGAACTCTGGGTTGTGAAGGGTATCCCCCACTTTCTTGCCTTCATGTATATTGCACCGATCATTATAATGGCAAGACCGAGCGCGGCTAGTTGAGTAAAGACCCCCAAGATGATGCCAATGGCACCCAGAGACTCTATTACCCCAAGCGGCATCCACTCCTTATCCTTAAACTTTGGTATCGCATGAACTATAAATATAATTCCAATGGTTAACCTGAGTAAAAGTAGGCCTATATCGTAGTAATCTAGCAAAGAGACAAGCATTGTAATTTGGTTAAACTAATAGACTCATTATAACAAACTAAGCTCATGCTTGTGTGATATGCTTCGAACATGAACGAAATAGAACATCACTGGAAGGAAGGCAGGTACTTTGATCTCTGGAGTATCACCCACACACTCTCTGGGGTGGTTCTTGGGTCGATACTCTTCTACATGGAGACAAATACATTACTTGCTCTTATTATTGCTACCATGCTCTTTGTTGGCTGGGAGGCGGTAGAGGTCGCACTTGGAATCAAAGAACATCTAACGAACATGATAATGGATGTGGCTTTCGACTTCTTAGGATTCCTAGTAATCCTATACACCTACCTAGGTCTCGGTAAAAGTGTCGAACTCTCGGCGGTTATCTACTCAACAATTGCCTTTCTAATATTCAATATTTGGGGTTATCTTGCTCATAAGAAAAGGGTTAGAAATGGAGAATCCCATTTGCAATAAATCTTTTTGAGGAGCAAAATCTTTCTCAGACTGTACCGAAAACTCACCCTCAGGAGACGAACTCATGCAAAGAGTCCGAGCAAAAAAAACTGTTGCATCGGATCAAGAATTCCACCATGAGGACAACAGCTTGGTAGCTAGATACCTCTCTGGTGAGGAAACCGCTTTTGATCTCCTGTACCAGAAATACAAAATGAAGCTTATTCATTTTGTGTACGACAAGACCCACGACAGAGAGAAGTCGGAGGACATTGTCCAAGAGGTATTTGTTAGGGTCTGGCGCAACATACGCCGATACGACCCAACAAGGAAGTTCTCTACTTGGATCTACACGATCGCTAAAAGATTGTGTATGAACGAAATCAGAAACAGAAATCGAAGTATCGTTGGTCTCTTCCAGGAGCTATCGAGTGAGGAGCTCGAGGACAGAGAGATCCAATTTGAGGATCCGAAGCAAGATCCAGAAAGATCGATCAGGGAGAGAGAGGCCATCCTCGTACTACGAGAATGTCTGAAACGGATCCCCAGGAGGAGGAGAAGGATCTTCGAACTCAGGCGGATCGACGGCAAGACGATCGAAGAGACGGCCAAAATCATGATGTGCAAAGTAGGCACAGTGAAGTCTGGGGTTAGCCGTGCCGAAGGAGAGATACGCAAACAGTCGAGGGTTCTGATCAGGAGAGAGCGCATCTAGGGATGCGCTTTTTTATTTGACTTAGAATATAAAATAGGTTATAATTTAGTTAGAATCTAAACAAGGAGTTGCATTGCTTAATAAGTCACCCGCTTGGTACAACCTCAATTTCAAAGAGGCACTGGTTGCCTCAGTCCTCTTCAATGAACTTTCGGTAAGCGGTGGAATTGAGTTCATTGACGTCAAGTTGATCGAGGATGAGACACGAATGGACTCGGCTGACTTCTGGGGTGCTACCGACTCGCTCCTCGATAAGAACTTGATCAGAGTGAACGAAGAGGGCAACGTTGGTTTCGATGGAGACCTCCTAAGACTCTTCAGAGAAGAGGTGTTGAATCGCCGCGGACAGTAGTCCGCGGTTTTTTATAATAATTTTCTAAAGCTCTTCCCCACCACCATGCCAATAATCGAACCTATAATCGCTCCGGCCATAAACTCGGACAACCAATGAATTGTGGTGGATATTCCGAGACCAATATAGACAGCATAGACGAGCGCTAGCCATTTGATCTTCTTGTTTAGCGGATACATGGTGATAATCGTAAGTGCCATGGCAAAAGCAATGGTGGTATGTGATGAAGGCCAACCCCAAAAGACACCATGTTCGAGAAAACCAAAATTAAACTGTCGACTAGTGTCGATTATCGTATTCGATAGATCAGGTTGAATACGACCTGTAAGAGATTTGTAGAAAGAAGATACGATTGACCCTATAAGGGCAGCTTGAGCAAGAGCCCAGGCCAGAACAACTTTCTCTTGCTTGCGTCTCACCTTCCCATAGATGAGAAGTGAAAGAGGTAGTAAAATCGGCAGTAAACCACCGATCACTGCTGCAGGCCATGAAAATTGAACTATGGAATCATTCCTAGTTATCAAAAAGTAGTACCAATCAAAACCCAAGATTACCGTTATAAAGGTAATCACTATTGCAACAATATTCCACAGCAGGTTTACACCCTTGAAATTCTCTATAATGTTTGGGATCAGTGTTCTAAGAAAGCTCCTCATAGACAGATACTCATTCTATATGTTTTAAGGGTAGAATGGAAAAATGAATCTCAAAGATAGTCTGAGAAACCACTTCCGGATCCTACCCGCCCAGGAGAAAGCCTTAAAAAGACTTGGTCTTAATACTATAGAGGACCTCCTATACCACCTCCCCACTAGATACAGCGACACAGCTGAGGTTAGTAACATCGCCTCACTCAAGAAGGGAGAGACGGCAACCATTTTCGGCAAGATCACTGGCCTCCAGACCAAAAAAGCCTGGACAAAGAAGATCCCCATGTCTGAAGCCTGGGTGACAGATGGATCAGAGAGAATAAAAATTGTTTGGTTCCACCAAGCGTACCTCGCCAAGATGCTCCATGAGGGTGGTAGTGTGAGGATTGAAGGCAAGGTAAGTGAGAGAAATGGCGAGCTCTACTTCTCAAACCCTAAGGTCGAACAAGTGGACAGGTTGCCTGAAACTATCGGGATCTCCTTGTTTGGCGACGAGAGCGAAGTGCATGTACTCTACCCTTCATACAGAGAAACTCGTGGGATCACGAGCAACTGGATCATGCACAAGATTCAAAACATTTTTCTAAGTGGAGTGCTCGACACTCTTGAGGACCCGATACCACTCCTCTACATTCACACACCAAAAAAATTCAGTGATGCAGAAGTAGCAAGAAAGAGATTTGCCTTCGAAGAAATATTTTTCATTCAACTCGAGAAACAAAAGACTAAACACCTATTCCAAAAGCAAAGTGCATTCGAAATAGAAAAAAATGTCGAAGATATAGAGAAATTTATCAAGCGCTTCCCCTTCGATGCAACTCAAGCTCAAAGGAATGCCGTAGAGGCAGCGCTCTCCGACTTTAGGCGCGGTCACCCCATGTCTCGCCTGCTTGAGGGAGATGTAGGAAGTGGTAAGACAGCTGTAGCCGCTACACTCGCATATGCCATTACCACTTCCAAGCCTAAAGGTCAGAGTTTCGGCACGCTGCAAACTGCCATTATGGCACCAACTGAAATCTTGGCCAAACAACACTTCGAGTCATTTATTAAATTGTTTAGACATTTACCAATCAATATTGCACTCATCACAGGTAGTGGCTGCAAAAAATTTCCGAGCAAGGTTAATCCAGACACATAGACAGACATCTCTAGGACCCAACTACAAAAATGGGTGACGAACGGG
>CAYOGJ010000028.1:3697-5663 GCA_964403655.1 uncultured Candidatus Saccharibacteria bacterium
TGAGATAGCTATCGTGATTGGCACACACGCCTTGATCCAAAAAAACGTGAAGTTCAAACATCTTGCCTTAGCTGTGATCGATGAACAGCATCGCTTTGGCACCAAGCAGAGGCAAGCCTTGGTCAACAAAGATCTCGTAGCCCCACACCTACTCTCTATGACTGCTACCCCAATACCGAGAACACTTGCTCTTACTCTATATGGTGACCTTGATCTCACCCTACTCGACGAAATGCCAGCAGGCAGAAAGAAAATAATTACTGAAATAGTGTTACCTAACAAACGAGCAGAAACCTACGAAAAGATTCGTGAGGAGCTGAAAAAAGGCAGACAAGCCTACATCATTTGTCCTCGTATAGATGAACCCGACCCAGACAAAGAGTTCGCCGTACAAGCCAAGTCAGTCAAAGAAGAAGCCAAAAGATTGAAACTTAAAATATTCCCTGAATATGAGGTGGGCATTATGCACTCGAAGATGAGTGCTGATGAAAAGGAAAGGATTATGAAAAGCTTTAAGGACGGCAAGGTAGACATCTTGGTCTCTACGTCAGTTGTCGAGGTAGGAGTAAATGTCGAGAATGCCTCACTTATAGTTATCGAAGGTGCAGAGCGCTTTGGACTCTCACAGCTTCACCAACTCCGTGGACGAGTGCTTAGAGGAACACACCAACCATACTGCTTCGTCTTCACCGACTCCACCTCAAAAACATCAGTAGAGAGACTAAATGCTCTCAAAACCGCTAAGAACGGTTTTGAACTTGCTGAACACGATTTGCACCAACGTGGCGCCGGAGAACTCAGCGGCTTCAAACAGTGGGGAGTCTCGGACATTGGCATGGAAGCAATAAAAAATCTAAAGATGGTCGAGGCCGCCCGCACCGAGGCAACAAAGATAATCGATAGCGATCCAGAATTAAAAAAATACCCCCTACTCTCAAAACATCTCGACTCAACTGCTCAAAAAATCCATTTTGAATAACACTTGACAAGCTTCTAACTAAAGCGTTAAATGACCATTAGATATTAGTTCTAACACTACTTGACCCGGAGGGGCCAATGATCCGCAAGATGCTCATCCTCTGTCTCACTGCCACCCTGGCAGGCTGCCAGAGCACGACCGAACCCAAGCAGGAGTCGGTGAGCGCTACTGTGCGCTACACGACGAACACCCTGTGTAGCCGTCTCGACACCCCCGCGGGTTCCGTCGTGATGGGTACGGTGGAGTTCGAGAACACTTCGACCACCGCCTCGATCGTCCCCAAGCAACTCGTTGCGAAGCTCGAGACGAAGTCCATCGCATCAGTGATGATGTGGATGTTCGGCCCCGAGTGGCGCAACTCTGACGGCAGCATCACAGCGAATATCGATGCGCAGACCGACCCGGTCGCTTCGTACATCCAGTTCGGCGCACTCGGAGCGATCCCGCCTGGAGGCAAGTTCCAGACGACGCTCAAGGGCAGCATCCCGAATGTGAATGCTGGGACTTACACCTTCTCGATCATCGCTGACTCGGTAAGGGTGAAGACCGTCTCTGGCGACAGTGTGAAGGTCACTGTGGTGACAACTCCACTCACCCTCACCACCAAGGCGAGCTGTCCATAACCAAAGTCAACACCGTTTGAACTCGAAAGAGTTTAGACGGTGTTTTTCTTTGTGTTAAAATTCTTTAAATGAATTACGCGCTGCTTGCAAACTTAACTGCACTGAGCCACATAACAACAATAATTGCTGTAATTGTTGGTTTGTTACTCTCCTTCCGTTACAAGCGCTTCCGCCCTTGGGAGGCAGGAGCGCTCGTGCTTATTGTTATCCTCTGGTCTTACTACGGCAATTGCCCACTCACCATCCTCGAGCAGCATTTCCGCGATCTAGCAGGCCAAACAGGCGTCAACTTAACCTCAGTCGGCTTCCTCCCCTACTACATGCATAAACTCTTTGATGTCTCGCTTGCATCTAAGACAGTACA
>CAYOGJ010000029.1:0-278 GCA_964403655.1 uncultured Candidatus Saccharibacteria bacterium
CTCGATAGCTTCATCGAGAGTGTGGGAGAAGAAGTTGCCTCCTGTCCAGGTGACTCGCTTCCTCACCCAAGAACCGTTCGATCTTGCTGTGACCTTGCCGATCACGATCATGATGGGCGACCGGTTTCCTGCATTCTCGAGCCATTGCTGGACCTTCAGCTTTGCGAAGTGGTAGAGCTTCTCGATCTCTTCGTCAGTGTAGTTCTCGGGGTAACCTGTCACAACGACGGTTGAGGATTCCTTCCCAGTCCTTGGGTGTTTGGCGATGTAGAGCCTTT
>CAYOGJ010000029.1:288-1133 GCA_964403655.1 uncultured Candidatus Saccharibacteria bacterium
CCTTTTGGCCTCCTCCACATCCCTTTGACCAAAGTGATCTGGCCCCGAGAATGGCAGATAGTCCACCATCTCGTCTCTTGTCATTTAAAACTCCTCAGCAAAGTGTCTTCTATAACTATACCACAAACTTACTATATCTTCAAGTTATCCATACCATCGACATAGTAACTGTACATACCCTCCTGCTCAAGCTTGAATTTGACTAACTTAGGTACCCAAAGACCTTTAGTAAAGATGAGGATGAGCCCGATACAAATAAGTATTGCTAAAACGATTTGAATGAATTTTAAAGTGTTTGTGCTCATGGTGTCTTATTCAAGTAAACCCTCCCACCACTTCAATGTGTTATTTAAGAAAAATATTGCAGGTGCATATAGAGGTAACAGTAGGAAAAATAAAAATTTCTTTGCATTCATGTTAGTTGTTTGGTGTGTAGTTACTCCTTCCCCACTCAATGAAGTGGTTAAAATTTCTCCATGAGATATCGATAATGGGCCAGATAATTCTTTCCCAAAGAAAGACCACGGGGGCTGATATGTATGACCATACTAGGTTTATCAAGTCTCTGATATAGAGAATGGTAGTCTTGCCCTGATCTGAGGAGGCTGCGTCGAATATATCCCAGTTTAGAAAGTACTTCAAGAGCGCTAGACCGATCAAGACTATGACAATGTATTTAACGAAACCTCTTTCTTTCATAACTTAATGCTACTAGAGGTTCGGTAGATAGCCAAGGGGGTCTAGATAGTCTCTAGGGTTGGCGAGGGGGATGCTCACATTCTGACAGTTTCTGCTTGAGGAATAAGGTAGTATCTGAACTCCAGCGGTGACAAATAGTCCAAAAT
>CAYOGJ010000029.1:1143-5612 GCA_964403655.1 uncultured Candidatus Saccharibacteria bacterium
CAGTCGAGTAACCAGAGCCATTTTGTCTTGGTTGACCACCTGTGTAGCCGATTACTTGCCCTTCAGTCACCTCTTGTCCTTCTTTAACAATAGAACCCGAAAGGTGTGTGTAGAGCGAAGAAAGACCGTTGTCGTGACGTACAAGAATCCATCTACCGTATGAGTAACAACCCCTTTGATCGTCTGGATTACCTACACCTGAGACCACTCCCCCTCTGGCACTTTTTACAGGTGTGCCAACGCTCGCTCTGAAGTCTATGCCGTTGTGTGTTCCAGAGACATAGAGTCTGGTGGAGGCGCTGGTTTTGCCAAATTGTTGAGTAATGAAAACGTTGTCGAGTGGCCAAGCAAGAGAACCCCGACCAGCCGTAGGGCGCACCGATGCATCTGAGGCGGTTAGGGCAGATTCGAATTGGAAAAGTAGTCGTTCGAACTCCTCTTCTCGAGCCTTGTTCTCTGCAAGCATTTTTTGATACTCAGCTTCTTTGTTTTTTGTAGCAGAAAGGAGTAACGCTTGTGCAGTACGCGTTTCATCAGCCACTCTTTTTTGGCCACTGAGTTGAGAGGATAAACTTACCAACTGCTTCTTCTGTGACTCTTTGGCTACCTTGTTTTCAATCAGTTTTATTTGAGTTTTCTCAAGTACACTTATGCGATTATTAATTTTATCCTGAAGATCCCAAATGTTTACTGTGTCAGACCAGACTTCATCCAAGGACTCATACGCAAGTAAGCTAAAGACAAAGCTCTGTTTATCGTAAGTAGCAATTTTCTGTATAGATTCTTTTATTGCCTGTTTATGAGTTCCAATTTCCGACTCATTGTTACCTATGTCGCCTTCAAGCTTTTTTATATTCAGGTTCGAGGCGTTAATATTCGTCTGTGTAATTTTTAGATCATTTGAGAGTTTGGTTCTAGTAGCATCAAGAGTCTTAACATTTGTTTGAAGTGTTTGACCTTCTTTAGAGAGTTCGCTTAATGCAGTTTGGAGTTTCTTTTGCTCCTCGAGCAATTTGTCCCGTTCTCTTTTAGTCTCTTCGATTTTTTGGAGGATATCGGGATTGCTTTGGGCCGAAGTAAATAGTGGAAAAAAAGAGGAATAGCCTATTGCCAGTAATAAAAATAATTTTTTCATTCCAAGAGCTTGATGGCGTTACCTACCCTTTTTCTCGATTCGTCTAATCCCAGTATTTTAATAAGTGTAAATGGGTCAGGAGACTTTTCTTTACCAGAAAGTGCAAAGCGTAATGGCCAAAGCACGTCACCCTTGCCCTTTTCCTCAGCGTAATGCATCAACCTATCTTTGTCCTCGAGCATCTCTTTTACTGCTATTAAATGCATCTTCGTGTCTGCTGGATCAGTGCTCTTCCAATTAATTTTAGAAATATCTAAGCTTGGAGCTTGATTAAAGTAATCCTCATGCTCAATGGATTTAATGACCAGCTTAAACTGCTCCTCTTCAGGTAGAAGTTTGATGTGCTCTTTGTTGAACCACTCAAGTTTCTTTTCATTAAATACCGCTCCACCCTTTTGAACCTTCTTGATATCAAAAACTTCTGTAAGTTCTTTAAGTGAGAAGACCTCTTGATCAGTGCCTGGATTCCAGCCAATAAGTGCAAGAAAGTTAAGTAATGCCTCTGGCAAGATACCTGCCTTTTTGTAGAAATCCACCGACACTGCTTCGCCATGCTTTCTCTTAGAAAGCTTTTGTCTGTCTTGGTCGAGCATGAGAGGCAGATGGGCATATATAGGTCTTTTGGCGCCTATAGCCTCTTGTATGAGTATTTGGCGTGGGGTGTTCGAAATATGGTCTTCACCTCGTATAACGTGGGTCACACCCATCTCATGGTCATCTACGACTACTGCAAGATGATATAGGGGTTCCTCAGGAGATTTAGCGATGACAAAGTCTCCGAGCTCTGTAGTATCAAACTCAACCTTATCGCGTATCAAATCGTCGAAAATGACCTTTTTGTTTGGATTCTTAAATCTTACTACCGAGTCTCTCTCACCTGGCTCCTTGGGATCCTCCTTAGATATATAAGCGGTACCGTTTGAGATCATCTTCTTTACATAGTTTACGTAGACCTCAGTCCTTTCAGACTGTCGGTAGAATTCATCGTATTTAAGTCCAAGCCACTCTAATCCGTCCAAAATATTTTTTTCAAACTCTTTGGTAGAGCGCTCCTTGTCGGTATCCTCTATGCGCATAATAAACTTCCCACCATATCTTTTGGCAAATAGGTAGTTGAAAAGAGGTGTTCGTGCAGTACCAACATGGAGAGATCCAGTTGGCGAAGGTGCCATTCTTACTACAATTTTGCTTCTGTTGAATATTTTGCTAAAGATGTTCATGTTAATTTTCGAATTCGTGAGACAATCCAATTTTGAGAATCTCCTCGGCCACTTTTTTAGCTGCATCTTCGTGGTCGAACGCTTTAGCGCCAGCTTTCATTTTGTCTCTTAGCTCAGTAGTTTCCAGTATTCTTCTGATTTCCGCAACAAGAATATTTGCGGTTAGATTGTCCTCCTCTATTACCTCGCAGGCACCAGCTCTCGCATAGGAGAAGGCGTTGACTCTCTGGTGATCTCCATTAGAGTCCTTGATTGGGATTAATATGCTTGGTACTCCCCAAGAAGCAATTTCGAATATTGTCGATCCAGCGCGAGATACAACAATGTCAGCTGCTCCAGCTGCCATGCGTAACTCAAGACCACCAAGGTAATCAAAAGGCTTATATCTGCTTTTATTGATAGAGTTGGACAGCACGACTTCGGCAGTTGCCTTGGATGAACTTATATTTTTTTTACCCGTTTGATGAACTACAGAAAAACTCTTTGTTAGTTCTGGAAGTGCCTCCACAACGACTTCGTTAATGACCTCAGCGCCTTGTGAGCCACCAAGAACAAGAACGACTGGTGTCTCCTCCTCAATCTTCAAAAATTCCTTGCCGCCCTCTGTTTTTCTCTGCCTGATATCCTCTCTTACTGGGTTTCCTGTGTGAGCCACCTTTTCCTTAGGGAAGTACTTAGCAGCTTCGGCCCAAGATACGGCAATCTTTTCCGCAAACTTGCTAGCCCACAGATTGGCTCTGCCTGGCACAGCATCAGACTCGTGAATGATCACTGGGATACGCAGTACTTTTGCTGCAAAAAGTACTGGGAAGCTCGCATATCCTCCCTTACCAAAGACAACGTCTGGGTAAAGTCTATAAACTTTGTAGATTGCACTCAGTACTCCCCATGCTGTTCTCCATAAGTCAAAAAAGTTGAGTATGGAGAAGTATCGGCGTATTTTCCCTGCCTGAACTTTTTTGTAGACGATACTTTGCTCAAAAAGAATGCTTTCGTTATATGGAGTTGGCGCAAAATAGTAGAGCTCTGGTGGCAGCAACTTTTTCTCTTTTGCAACCTCTCTTATCGCTTCTGCGACAGCAACAATAGGATAAAAGTGTCCACCTGTTCCGCCACCTGTAAATAGAATTCTCATGTATGTTTTGGGAAGTTTGTACTACTTCCTCTTTGGGCTCAAAGTAGCTGATTTAGAAACTGAGAGGATGATCCCCGCTTCAAGTAATGTGAAGAATAGGGAGGTGCCTCCTTGGCTCACAAAGGGCAATGTAATACCAGAAAGAGGCAAAATACCAAGCATTGCCCCGATGTTTACAAAAGCCTGAGCAGTAATCATTATAACAAGGCCGACGATAAGCAGTCTACCGAAGGGGTCAGGTGTATTCGATGCAATTTTCAGGCCTCTAACAGCAAAGTACACGAATAGAAGTATCATTGTACTTGCCCCAAGGAACCCGAATTCCTCCGCTTGGACAGCAAAGATGGAGTCCCCCATGGGTTCAGGTAGGAAGGCAAACTTCTGTACACTTTGCCCGAAACCCTTACCAAAAAAACCTCCTGAGCCTATTGCAATAAGTGATTGCTGTATTTGGTATCCAGCTCCTTGTGCCTCCGCCTGCGGGTTTAAATAAGTCATGACTCTTTGCTTTAGGTATGGTCTCATAGAGACAAGTACTCCAAGAGCTAGTATGCCAACTAGCATTAGAACGAGAAGATCTCTCCATCTACCACCACCAACTATGTAAACGGCGATACCCGCAGTCGCTATCATCATAAAGGTGTCAGTGTCTGGCTGCATGAGTAGTAGTACTCCGCACAGAGCTAATAAGACGACTAAGGGAACGAAGCCTGCTTTGTACTCCCCCATTTTCTCCTTTACTTTGGAGGCCCAAGCTGCGAGATAAACAACGAAGGCCAGCTTTAGAATTTCTGATGGTTGAAATGTTAACCCTCCTATTTCTATCCAGCGCCTCGCGCCGTTATGGGCAAAACCTATTTGTGGTATAAGAACCAGGATATTCAAAATAACAGCAAACACGAGCAGAAAGAATGCAAACTTCTTCCATTTCTTGTAGTCAGTTCTCACAGCCACAATCATTGCTACTGTACCAAGACAT